>JANQOC010000066.1 GCA_028279265.1 Hyphomicrobiales bacterium | reverse complement strand
CCAAAGTATGAGATATCGGAACTGAACGGCATTGTCCCAGCATCCCTTACCACCCAGTATGACGTTCGCGAGGTTATAGCGCGCCTTGTCGACGGCTCTGAATTTGGCGAGTTCAAAACCGAGTACGGGACAACCCTGATTACCGGGTTCGCCGCAATTGGCGGTATCCGTATCGGTATTCTCGGCAATAATGGAATTCTCTACTCGGAATCTGCGGAAAAAGCGGCCCACTTCATTCAACTCTGCAATCAGCGCCAAATTCCACTGCTGTTTCTGCAGAATATTTCCGGCTTCATGGTCGGTCGTGACTATGAAGCCGGCGGTATCGCCAAGGATGGTGCAAAAATGGTCACCGCCGTGGCAACGGCGCAGGTTCCGAAAATCACACTGATCATCGGCGGCTCGTACGGGGCCGGCAATTATGGCATGTGCGGGCGCGCTTACCAGCCCCGCTTCCTTTTCACATGGCCGAACTCACGCATCTCGGTTATGGGTGGTGAACAGGCGGCTTCGGTCCTGGCAACGGTTAAAAAGGACAGTCTTGAAAAAGATGCGAAGTCCTGGACTTCAGAAGATGAAGAGTCTTTCAAGGCTCCGATCCGGCAAAAGTATGAGGAAGAGGGCAATCCCTACTACGCAACCGCACGGCTCTGGGACGACGGGATCATCAAACCCGAGGAAACACGGCGCGTGCTTGAGCTTGCTTTTTCGATTGTTACGGCAGCTCCGCAAGAAACGGGCAATTTCGGAATATTTAGAATGTAACTGGATATCCTATGTTTGAATCCGTCCTGATCGCCAATCGCGGGGAAATTGCCTGTCGTATCATCCGCACCGCCAGGCAACTCGGCATTAAGACCATTGCCGTGGCTTCAACGATCGATCGTGAATCCCTGCACGCACGGCTTGCTGACGAAGTCATAGAAATAGGAACGGCGCCCGCAGCAAAAAGTTATCTGAATATCCCGGCCATTCTCGATGCGGCGGTCCGCTCCCAGGCGGCTTGTATTCATCCGGGGTATGGATTTTTGTCCGAAGACCGGGAATTCGTGCGGGCTTGTCTCGAAGCCGGTATTCCCTTCGTTGGTCCGCCCCTGGAAGCGATTGACAAGATGGGACGCAAGGATCTCGCCAAATCCATTGCGGACGAAGCGGGTGTACCCATCGTCCCGGGCTATCAGCAGCAGGGCGGCGGCCGGGAGGCATTGATTGCCGCCGCGACCGACATTGGCTATCCGATCATGGTCAAAGCTGTTGCAGGAGGCGGTGGCAAAGGCATGCGGCGTGTTGGTCAGGCGAGCGAGCTTGAACAGGCCCTGGACAGTGCCGAAAGAGAAGCGCAGGCCGCTTTTGGAAATTCCACAGTGCTCCTGGAGAAATACATCGAGTCGCCGCGGCATATCGAAGTGCAGATTCTCTCTGACAAGTTCGGGCGCACAATTCATCTCTTTGAACGTGAGTGCAGCCTGCAACGCCGACATCAGAAGATTATCGAGGAAGCGCCGGCCCCGGATATTTCATCCTCCTTGCGCATGGATCTTTGCGAGGCCGCCAAATCCCTGGCAGACAGGGTTGGATATGAGGGGGCGGGAACCGTTGAGTTTCTTGTCGATGGTCCCCTGGATAAAGCCTCCACGCCATTTTACTTCATGGAGATGAATACGCGACTGCAGGTCGAACATCCGGTAACCGAAATGATTACGGGTCTTGATATTGTCGAATGGCAGTTTCGCATTTGCGCCGGCGAGAAAATCCCTGACTATCTTGAACCGCAACTGGCCTCTGGACATGCTATTGAGGCCCGGATTTATGCCGAGGATCCGCGTAACAATTTTTTGCCGTCTGTCGGTAATCTTGAAGTCTTCAAAGTGCCGGAGGAGGACCACATCCGACTTGAGACAGGGGTGGAAAGCGGCAGCGTCGTGTCGCCTTACTATGATCCGATGATTGCCAAGGTCATTAGTTTCGACAGTGATAGGGAAAGCTCCCTGGGTCGATTGATCGAGGCCCTGCAAAATTGCTTCCTGGCCGGGATTGTTACGAATACCGAATTTCTCGTAGCCCTTTTAAGCAGCAAAAAGGTGCAAGACGGCAAGCAGACGATTGAATATATCGATAACCATCTCGATGATTTGACGCGTTCGGAGAAGGATCCCGGGCTTGTCGCATTTGGTCTGTTGGCTTTGCTGGATGAGCGGGTGAAACGCTCCGGTATCTCCACAACACTGCCATTTCCTGAGGAAGATCCGCCGTCTCCCTGGCAGCGCCGAGACGGCTTCCAGCTCGGGGGCGATCGTCGACTGGGCACATCGGTTCTCGTCGATGGGGAAAGGTCTCATGTGCAGTTCGTCTGGGAAGCAGGCCAGTTCAGCATGGTCCTTGACGCAACCGAAATCTGGCCTGAAACCCGGATCCGTGGCCTGAAAGATGTCCGGGTATTTGCGCTTGGAAACCAGGCCTGGTGCATGAAGAACGGTCGGCAGTTGCGTGTGGAATTACCCGATCATGGTCAATTTGCAGCAGGTGAAGATCAGGAGGGAGGCCTTATCCGGGCTCCAATGCACGGAAAAATAGTCGAAATTTCAGTGGCATCCGGTGATTCTGTGAACAAAGGTCAGAAATTGCTCGTTTTGGAGGCTATGAAGATGGAAAATATTGTTCATGCTTCCAAAACAGGGGTCGTCAGGCTCCTTGATCTGAAATCCGGTCAGCAGGTCGCTGCCGGCGATCCCATAATTGACATCACGGAAGAGGTCTAGATTGACGGTTCACCTGGTTAAATTATGTGTCGGTCCTCAGTCCGTCGACGAGCTCGCGGAACGCCAGAAGTTTCGCTGGCGCACGGAAAAGGAAATCTATCATGTGACCCGCATGATCCCAAAGAGAGCGGAAGAAATTGTCGGACAGGGCTCCATTTACTGGATCATGAAGGGAGTGATCCAGGTACGGCAACGGATATTGGAAATCGAACCTTTCCGGGACCAGGACGGTATTCGCCGGTGCAAGCTGTTATTTGACCGGAAACTGGTGCCGGTTCGACCGCAACCGCGGCGTGCTTTTCAGGGGTGGCGCTATCTAAGCACGGAAGACGCACCGGAAGATCTCGATCTGCAGGGGAGCGAGGCGGAATTTCCACCTAAATTGCGGGCGGAACTCATCGAGTTGTGCCTGATCTGACTTGCTCGAATTTCGGACAACCCGATAGGACTCCCGACAGGCTTCGCCGTTTTTATTTGACGAGCAGATTGTCGATCAGCCGAGTGCGTCCGAGATAAGCAGCGGCAAAGAGACGTGTCTTGCCGGGAATATATTGTTTTTCAGGACGCAAATTATCCGTGTTCCGGGCTTCCAGATAGTCCACGTCGAACCCCTGTTTTTTTAGGCGCGACTTCGCTGATCGGATCTGCGCGGCCAGTGGTTTGCCGGCTTGAACGGAATTCGCAATCTGGGTCAGGGTTGCATGGAGCAGGGGGGCAGTGAGGCGTTCCTTGGACGTCAGGTATTTATTACGGGACGACATTGCGAGACCATCGGATTCGCGGATGATCGGGCCGCCAATAATCGACACGGGGATGTCGAGATCACGCACCATTCTCTTTATGACCAGGAGTTGCTGATAGTCTTTCTCCCCGAAAATGGCCATGGTCGGCAAAGCCTGTAGCAGAAGTTTACAGACCACGGTCGCCACACCGCCGAAAAAATGCGGACGGGAAGCGCCACACAATCCCGTTGAAATCTCATCCACGGTAACCCGGGTTGAAAAATCCTCGGCATACATTTGTTTCCGTGACGGTGCGAATATCAGATCCGTTTCCAGATTTTGGAGTTTGTCGCGATCCCGTTTTTCTTCTCTCGGATATGTGTCGAAATCTTCATTGGGCGCGAACTGGGTTGGATTTACAAAGATGGACACGACAACCCGGTCCGCTTTCTTCTTGGCCAGTTTTACCAGCGACAGATGCCCGTCATGCAAAGACCCCATAGTCGGGACCAGAGCTGTTTTCTGTTCAGATAATCGCCAATCATTCATCTGTGCACGCAGAGATTTGATTGTGCGGACTGTTTTGGTTTTATTCATCTTTTTGGCGCGTTGTTACGTATATATCTATGGGAATTGCAGGAATTTCAGGATGTTAAATCGTTGATATCGCCTTTGGAACTCAAACAGTTGTGCTTGGATTTAGGCGGAAAATTCCTACATAATCGAGCAAAGAGACGGACAACTGTAATACCAGCATGTATCATCGAAGCGAGAGTTTCCTCAATAACGCGTAAGATACGGATGGTGTGGCACCGACGAAGAGAAAATGGATGAGTCGCGATAAAAAAACACCCACGAAAATTGACGAGGAAGACCGTTCACTGGACGATTCCCAGTCCGATGGCGCCCAAATCCAGGAATTTCTCAATAAGGTAAAATCTCTGGGACCGTCAAGGGGCGGCAGCAGTCGTGGCCGGTTGCTGTTTGCCATGGATGCGACGATGAGCCGGCAGCCAACCTGGGATCTGGCGCTGGGCCTGCAGGCGGATATGTTCGAGGAAGTCAAAGCCATCGGCGGGCTTGATGTGCAACTCATCTATTTCAGGGGGTTCGGCGAATGTGCGGCGAGCAAATGGGTCCAGGACCCAACCGAATTGGCGCGTCTCATGTCCGGCGTCGAGTGCCGCGGCGGACATACTCAGATCCGCAAAGTCCTGACACATGCCAAGCGGCAGACGGAACAACAAAAAGTCGGCGCCGTCGTTTATATCGGCGATTGCATGGAAGAGGATATTGATGACCTCTCGCATCTGGCGGGCGAGTTGGGAATTCTTGGTGTTCCTGTCTTTGTCTTCCAGGAAGGTTTGGATTCCAATGCGGAGCGAGCCTTCCGAGAGATTGCTAGATTGACCCGTGGCGCCTATTGTCGGTTTGATTCCGGATCGGCATCGCAATTGCGCGAACTTCTCTCGGCCGTTGCTGTTTACGCGGCAGGCGGGCAAGCGGCCCTGGAAGACCTTACCCGGGAACGCGGAGGCAATACGCGCAAATTGCTGGAACAGCTGAAATAGTCTATAGGTTGTATGCCTTATATATTCCTATTCGTTGGCTTTCTGATCATCGGCTATCTGCTGCTGCGCAGCTTTGCCTATGCCGACCCCAAGTCGCTGGCCCGCAATCTACGAAAATTTACAGCTGTAATCCTACTTCTGTTCGCGGGCTTTCTGGCGATCCGGGGGGGTATCTGGTTTGCCATACCCCTTGCTCTTTATGCCCTCCGGCTCATGACGCGGGGGATGGGCTGGGGCATGCCGCGGGGATTCCGGCCCGGAAATACCACTAAATCAGGCGGACAGACATCGGAAGTGAACTCGCAGTTTCTGCAAATGACTTTGGATCACGACTCCGGGGCCATGTTCGGAAGGGTTCTCAAAGGACTTTTTGAAGGGCAGGAACTGTCTGAGCTTACTGACCATCAACTTCTGGAGCTCTGGCGCGATTACCAGCAAAAGGATCGGCAAAGCGCTCAACTCATCGAAGCCTTCCTGGACCGTGAAAGGGAAGGATGGCGGGACAGGTTCGGGGATGCCGCTGATGAGGCCGCTTCACAAGGCTCCGGCGCCGGGGACGGCCCCATGACCATTGATGAAGCCTTTGAGATACTGGGCCTGCAGCCCGGGGCACAGGCCGAAGATATCAATAAGGCGCATCGGGCCCTGATGAAAAAGTTTCATCCCGACCAGGGCGGCTCCACCTATATCGCCGCGAAAATCAATCAGGCCAAAGAGATTCTTCTGAATTACATTGACTGATAATGTTGACCGCGAGACCCGGGCCCCTAGTTGGCGCTCATGACCAGGCAGTCGAAGGATAGTTTTTTCAGCTTCTCGCAGGTGCTGAGGGCGCCAGCCTTGCTGAATTCTGCAAACCGAGCCCGGAAGTATCTCTTACTCTTCACGGTGACCTGCTTTGTGATGGCCGGGTGCCCCTGGAGGTATTGTGCCGCCTTGCTGTGGACGGTTTCAAGTCGGCGGCGGGCTTCTTCCGGATTGCGATAAGCGCCGACCTGAACATGATACTGATATTGTGCCGCATTCGGTCTCGCCGGTGCTTTAACTTTGGCGACAGGCGGTTGGGAGGGGCGCAATTCTCGTATTGCCGAGGGCTTCACCACATAGCTGGATGCGGCAACGCGGGTTGGTTTTTTTATCAGGCGCGGCGACCGGGCCACGGGCAGAGGCGGATGTTTGACCGATCTGGCTTTCTTGATGGCTGCGCTCATGAGCTTGCGCATTTGCTGGTCCCGGCGCTTTGCGGTTTTGCCGCCCATGACGACGCCGATAACGTGTTTATGACCGCGCTTGACCGAGGCGGACAGGTTAAACCCTGAAGCCCTCGTATAACCCGTTTTGATACCTTCGGTACCGTTGAAATTGAAAAGCAGCTTGTTATGATTTTTGTAGCGTCGCCCGTTATAGCTGAAATAGCGGGTATTGAATGCCCGGTAATAGACGGGAAAGTCCGTCATGATACGCCGCGATAGAATGACCATGTCCCGGGCCGTTGTTACCTGTTTGGAGTTTGGCAGGCCCGAGGCATTGAGGAAAGTTGTACTGGCCATTCCCATTTGCCGGGCCCGGAAGGTCATCCGCTTGGCAAATTCCGCTTCGCTCTTCGCAAGATTTTCGGCAATGGTTACCGCAACATCATTTGCGCTTTTGGTCACCAGCGCTTTTATCGCATCCCTTACACGGATTTTCTGACCTGCTTTCAGGCCCAGCGATGAGGGCGGCTGTTTCGCGGCAAAGGTCGTAACCGTCAGGACCGTATCCGGAGTCCAGTGACCGTCGCGCAGCGCCTCGAACATGAGATAGAGAGTCATTATTTTGGTGAGTGATGCGGGAAAACGTGGAGCGTCCGCATTGTAGGCGTGCAGGGTCCGACCGGTATTGTGGTCGATGATCATGGCCGCATATTTGGATTGTCCGACAGAGGGGTGCACGGAGCCGAGATGGATCAACGCCGCAAAACCCAGAAGGCAGATTATCCGTACTGAGATCGATTTTCGCTGAAATCGATACCGTTGTGATGTGTCCATGAGCCAGAGCTACCCCGTAATTCCATTTGAATGCCCCGGCCCCGGTATCCAAATGCGTTGTTCCTGATATTCAAGATTTGAAATAATCACCTTGTAACCACCAGAATTGTTGGACATTTCTGCGGCGATTATTTGTGAAAATTCCGATAAGTATATGCGCAGACTAGATAGTCGACGTTAGCATTGGGTTAAGCCTGACCGAGAACAATG
>JANQOC010000055.1 GCA_028279265.1 Hyphomicrobiales bacterium | reverse complement strand
TCCGGCTCTTCGAAATTCACGAATATGGAGAGTTGATCCTGGAGAATTCTGGCACCCAGCGCGATGGAGTCTTCCGGCGAAATGGATCCCTCGGTCTCGATCTGCATGGTAAGCTTGTCATAGTCAAGGATCTGTCCCTCACGTGTGTTTTCAACGCGATAGGAGACTTTCTTGACAGGGCTGTAGAGACTGTCTACCGGGATGAGGCCAATGGGTGCATCATCGGGGCGGTTACGGTCCGCAGGGACATATCCCTTGCCGACATCCGCCGTGAATTCCATGCGCATCGAAATGCCTTCGTCCAACGTGCAAATCGGGAGTTCGGGATTTAAAATCTCGACATCTGCGCCGGCTTCAATATCCCCAGCCGTGGCAATACCGGGTCCCTCTTTTCTCAGCACCATGCGTTTGGGACCTTCGCTGTGAACACGAAGAGCAATCGCCTTGATGTTAAGGACGATATCGGTGACATCCTCTCTTACACCGGCAATAGAGGAAAATTCGTGAAGGACACCATCGATATGCACGGACGTGATTGCCGAGCCCTGCAGCGAAGACAGAAGCACGCGCCGGAGTGCGTTACCCAGTGTCATGCCGAAACCGCGCTCAAGGGGTTCGGCAACAATTGTTGCTACTCTTGACTGATCAAAGCCAGTCGTAATGTCGAGCTTTGTGGGCTTAATCAAATCTTGCCAGTTTTTCTGAAGCACTTTCGTACCCTCTTCATTGGAATTCGTTGTAGTCGCTTCGAATCCACCTATCTTGGAAAACTCGAGCGACTATATTCGTGCGCGGCGTTTTAGACGCGGCGTCTCTTGCGCGGACGGCAACCATTATGTGGAATGGCAGTCACATCGCGGATTGAAGTAATCTGGAAACCTGCGGCCTGTAACGCCCGTAAGGCGGACTCGCGACCGGAACCGGGACCTTTCACCTCAACTTCCAGGGTCTTCATGCCGTGGTCCTGAGCTTTCTTGCCTGCGTCTTCCGCGGCAACCTGGGCGGCATAGGGAGTTGATTTCCGCGAACCACTGAACCCCATGGCTCCGGCTGATGACCAGGAAATGGCATTCCCCTGCGCATCGGTGATGGTGATCATCGTGTTGTTAAACGTGGCATTTACATGCGCCACCCCGGAAGAAATGTTTTTCTTTTCTCGGCGGCGGACTTTAGTCCTATCTTTGGCCATTAGTCGTGTCTCAGAATTCTATTGTTACAATTTCGATTGTTCAGCTGGATGTTCAGTCGGACCGTTCATTCCGCGGCTGCTATTTTTTCTTGCCGGCAATGGGTTTTGCTGGTCCTTTGCGTGTCCGGGCATTGGTGTGGGTTCTTTGCCCCCTGACCGGTAAGCCGCGGCGGTGTCTCAGTCCGCGATAACTTCCCAGATCCATAAGTCGCTTAATGTTCATCGCCACTTCGCGGCGAAGATCCCCCTCGACAACATACTCGCCGTCGATCATCTCGCGGATCTGAATAACTTCGGCATCGGACAGTTCATTGACCCGCCGTTCCGCAGGAATATTGGCTTTCTCGCAAATCGTCTTTGCGTGAGTTGCGCCAATTCCATGAATATAAGTCAGCGCAATCTCGACGCGCTTATTCGTAGGTATATTTACACCGGCAATGCGTGCCACAATTCTCTCCCAATTGGATGCCAAATCATGTGTCGGCAGAATTTAAATCCCGAGCGATTTCAAGCCCTTAAACAAAAACCGAATGCGACCACGTCCGGGGGTCGCCCTACCGCCGGGGTCGAATTCGTGTGTTTTCACATCTGGATGGCTCTATCTACCTGAATTTCAACCAAATCGTCAATATTTACTTGAATTTAGAGGCAAATTTAACCACGCAAACTGGATAAAACTCCTTTGATTTCCTTTGCGACGTCGTCGATGGCGGCCATTCCGTCAACCGATTTCAGTTTATTCTGACAGAAATAGTAGCCAAGCAACGGTGATGTATCCCGATAATAGTTCATGAGGCGGTTTCGAACCGTCTCGGCGTTGTCATCGGGCCGACGCGTAAATTCCGTTCCCCCGCATTTGTCGCATTGACCGTCAATGCGGGGCTTCTTGAATGAATCATGGTAGCCCTCGCCACAATCAGAGCATGTAAACCGGCCACTGATGCGTTCAATCAGCGCCGCGTCTTCGACCTTCAATTCAATGACGGCGGAAAGAGATTTATTCTGCTCCGTCAGGAGTTGGTCAAGGGCCGCGGCCTGCTGCAGGGTTCTCGGAAATCCATCGAGAATAAATCCATTTTTGCAATCCGGTTGTCTGATCCGGTCGGCAACAATCGCAATCACTATGTCATCCGAAACCAGGTCACCGCGATCCATGATCTCCTTGGCCTGCAATCCGATTTCCGTTCCTGCCCTGGCGGCCGCCCGCAACATATCGCCGGTAGAAAGCTGAACCAGGCCCAAAGCATCCTCGATTATCTTGGCCTGTGTTCCCTTGCCGGCGCCAGGGGGACCGAGAACAATCAGGTTCATCGCCGTCGGCTCCCGCGCAACTTGGATTTCTTAATCAGGCCTTCATATTGGTGCGCCAACAAATGGCTTTGCACCTGGCCGACTGTATCCATGGTCACACTGACCACAATAAGGAGCGACGTGCCGCCGAAATAAAAGGGAACAGCCGCGTA
>JANQOC010000039.1 GCA_028279265.1 Hyphomicrobiales bacterium | reverse complement strand
CATGTTCCGGACCTAACGCCATCGATCAAGGTTCTCATCAACAAGATGGTTCGTTTTTCGCTGATCTTTTTGGCGATTATTATAGCCCTGACCGCGATTGGCATTAAGCTGACAGCGCTCGCCGTCCTCAGTGGTGCCATTGGCATCGGCATCGGTTTCGGTCTGCAGAAAATCGTATCCAATTTCGTAAGCGGGATCATCGTTCTGCTGGATCGCTCGATCAGACCCAATGACGTCATCGAGATCGAGGGCACTTACGGGACGGTCAAAAGCCTGGGTGCGCGGTATACCTCTGTTGTCACCCGTGACGGGACGGAATACCTCATTCCCAACGAAAGCCTGATTACCCAGCAGGTCATCAACTGGTCTTACTCGGATACAAATGTCCGGCGAAAGGTCTCGATCGGTGTGTCCTATAATTCGGATATCGAACTGGCGCGGGAACTCATTCTTGAGGCCATAAAAGAAACGGAACGCATCGTCAAATATCCGGAACCCAAATGTCATCTCGTGGGTTTCGGAGACAATTCGGTGGATCTGGAAGCGCGGTACTGGATTTCCGACCCGGAAAATGGCGTTGTTAATGTCCGCAGCGATTTCTTGCGCAAAGTCTGGAAAAAGTTTCAGGATAATGAAATAGAAATTCCTTATCCCCAACGTGATTTAAATATACGCGGTGGCAGCGCCATCGATGTCCGCCTGCAGAACAAACAGGATTGAATCAGCTGGTGGGTTCGGTTGAAATTCAGAGATCACTTCAAGATTATTAGCATATTTGGAATGTTTGAATCTCGCCGGACCTTCCGGCGTTTCCCTTAACACCGACATTTGATATACAGGTGCATTAAAGTCCGTTCTAGACATTGTGATGCAACCAGCCGGATTATAAGTGTAGGTTTGGCAGCTGATTCCGGCAATGTGAACCAGGGTAAAATCGTTCACAGTTCAGGGTTGGCTGGCGCTGCATCAGATTAGTGAGAAAAGTAAATGAGTTCAGAAATGCTGACCCGTTCCATACCGTCAACAGGTGAGAAATTACCGGTTATTGGGTTCGGAACCTGGCAGGGATTTGACGTGCGTGCCAGAGGGAGTTCCCTGGACCAGCGAATGGAAGTTTTACGCATACTGTTCAATGCCGGTGGGACCGTTATTGACTCTTCTCCGATGTACGGACGTGCAGAAGAAGTCGTGGGGGCAGCACTGGCAAATCTGAAATCCGATGTTAAGCCTTTCCTGGCCACCAAGGTTTGGACAAACGGTCTTAAAGCCGGGATACGGCAAATGGACAACTCCTTCAACCTGCTTGGAAGCGATGTCATAGATCTCATGCAAATTCACAACCTGGTCGACTGGCGAACGCACCTGCCGGTTCTCAGGGAATGGAAAGAACAAGGCCGCATCAGGTATATCGGGATTACGCACTATACGGATTCAGGGTTGGATCAGCTCTGTGATGCGATGGAAGAGGAAGCGTTCGACTTTGTGCAGTGCTGTTACGCCATCAATGCCCGTGCTGCAGAGAATCGTATGTTGCCAATGGCCGCCGATATGGGGGTCGCCATCATGGTCAACAAGCCGTTTGGACAAGGGGGACTTTTTTCCAGAATCCGGCGACATCCGCTACCCGACTGGAGTTCAGAAATCGATTGTTCAAGTTGGGCCCAGTTTTTTCTCAAATACATTGTCAGCCATCCGGCAATAACCTGTGTGATTCCGGGGACCAGTCGCATCGAAAGCGCAAATGATAACGTCGCTGCGGGAATGGGACGAATGCCGGATGCTGATCTGAGAAACCGCATGCACGCATACTGGTCTTCACTTTAACGTATGGCAGCACCTTAGGTGGGAATCGGATCCGAAATGAAACCAACAGAATCTATACTTCAACGGGTTCAGAGTGAAATCGTTGCCCTGCATAAGTTTCTCGGCGGCTGGCTAAGCGGTACGCTCGACAAAGATGATCAGACCTTCGAAGCAGGAATTCGAAGCCGATTAGCGCCGAATTTTTCAAATATTCAACCCGCCGGTACTTTTCTGACCGGGGACACTTTGCTTGCGCAGATCTACGAGGGCCATGGCAAGAGTCCCGGGTTTGATATCCGTATCGATAATGTGCGGGTCATCGATCACCATGAAAATTCGGCACGGATTTCCGCTGTTTATGAAGAATATCAAAAAAATGCGCGAAATTCCGATCGCTCCCTCAATGCGCGAATTTCGACCGTCCTTTTTCAGGAAGTTGGGCAGCAGCTGACCTGGCTTCATATCCATGAAACCTGGATGCCGGAACAAAATCATGCACCTGATCGGTTCGATTTCTAGAGGATCAGAATAAAGCAGCAATCTGTGATATCCATCACGGTGCCATCGCATGTGATCTACCATATTTCGAGTATCAGCAACTCTGTTTGAACAGGCTCGAATTCGACTGGAACTTCTATGCGAAATCTCATGGCAGCAAAAACTAACCGACCGGTGCGAGAGCCATTCACAACGCGCAGTCGGCGCGGGGGGATCTCGAGACTCAGGAAACCGGCCCAGCGAGTCATCTGGACAGGTGAGGCCTCAACGGGGCTCAGGGTCAGGCTCTCTGCAGGTCCGAACGTCCTTCGCACTTGAGACAACGAACCAGCGGTATTCCCATCGATTTCGTCTTGCTGTCAAAACTTGCGAATTCTGCCTATAGTGTCTTCAAGATACATGCAGGAACCAAGACACGCAGATGGCAAAGATTGCAGCAGTGGGCGCGGGCGGAGTCGGTGGCTATTTTGGAGCGCGGCTGGCCGATGCCGGCAATGACGTTGTATTCGTGGCGCGGGGCGCACATTGCGAAGCAATAAAGAAAAATGGTCTACGCGTCCGTAGCCAGCTCGGAGACCTTCACCTCACAAATGTAAATGTCCTTGGATCGACCGCAGATCCCGATCCGGCGGATTACATTATTTTTGCCGTCAAGATGGGAGATACGGAAGCGGCGGCAGAAACCTGCAAAGCACTGCTGGGCCCCGAAACGACCCTTATTACTTTTCAGAACGGTATACAAAGCGCTTCTCACATCGGCGCAGTTTTGGGAATGGACTATGTGGTGCCCGGAGCGGCGTACATCGCATCCGTAATCTCTGAACCCGGGCTCATCCAACATACGGGCAAAGCAGCGAAACTCGTATTCGGGGAGATGAACGGGGAAACAAGTTCGCGCCTGCAAAAGTTTCACCTGCTCTGCGAAGCTGCCGGAATACACCATGAAATCTCAACGAATGTGAATAAAGCCATTTGGTCCAAATTTGCCTTGTTGGCGCCATTTGCAGGTCTGTC
>JANQOC010000034.1 GCA_028279265.1 Hyphomicrobiales bacterium | reverse complement strand
CGATCCTAGGGAACCCGTTCTTCACGCTTGTCGTGCCCGTCCGGCAAACCGTTGTTCAGAACATCGAGAATCCAGTCGGCAATCGCCGGATAGATCTCGGCGGCAACCTCGCCCATGGGATGGAACACGTCCTCATACATCCACAGCTCCTTGGGGCAATTCAGGCGATCCATCCAGGCGTGGACATCCTCGGGCGGACACAGCTCATCCATATCCCCGGCCACCAACAGATAGGGGGCTTTGAGCTTATCCCCGGCCGCAAAGAAAAATTCGTCCATCTCGGCCGCATATTGATCAAAAGCCCGCTCATCCGAAATGTTGGTCATATACATGTAGATGCGTTTGAAATTGGGTTGTGCCTGATTGAATATGATCTCCGTGGGACAGACATTGGCCATCTGCCCGACAACAGCCCTAACGCGTTCGTCATGGGCGGAAATCTCGACACTGTAACGGCTGCCCATACTTGTCCCGAATACGGCAATCTTATTTTCATCGACGGCCTCATGGGCGCAGAGGAAATCAATAACCGCCTTGCCGGCCTTCGAATAATTACCGACCGTTTGCCAGACCGCATTGATGTTGCACTCTCCCTGGCCCGGACCATCCATGACACAAATATTCATTCCTCTGCGGGTGTAATCATTGTTGAACGGATTGGGGCTGTCTTCCTTGATGGCATCCATTCCGGGAAGATAAAGTACCGTGGGCTTCGGTCCCGGTCCGGGCGCATGATGGAACAGGCAATAGACATTCTGCCCGTCTTCAAACTCAATAATGTGCCGGCTAATCGTCCCCTCCATGAGTTCGATAAGACGGTCATAATTCCTGATGACGCCGGCGTGGGCTTCGATCTTTTTGCTGTTGCCGTGGACGGGAATCAGATGTTGCGCGCGACCGTAATAAAGCGCAGCGCGATGAAAATGCTGGCTGGCGGTAACATTGTGACCGGATGCGACCGCATCAAGGGCAAGTTTTTCCTGCTTGGCTGCGGCCCTTGACCATTCCCTTGGAAAAGAGCGGCGTCCGGATACCTTCTCGAAGATGCGATGCATATCAGCGAACTTGAACCCGCGTTCGAGGCGGACTCCCATAATGCCGGGATGCAATACGTCTTCATTGTCAGTGAGCTTGAGGAGACTGTCGAATATCCAGTTCTGACCGGCTCGGGGGGCACGACTTGCCATGATAACCTCCTGGACACGAGTTTTGACTTATGAACATTCATCGGAACGAAGCCTTCCTCAGGTCGTCCCCGGGGAGCATCAAATTTTCCGATAGTTCCATTCGTTTAGTTTAGGAAAAATCTACATTGCTGATCCCACCTGTCAAGTCACACACCTCAAAAGACCCTCGGTCTCCCTCGAAGCGGCTCTGCATCGCGGAATTGAAATACAAAAAAAGGCTGCACCACATTCGGGTGCAGCCTTTTCAAGACCGGTATTGGGATCCCTCTGTTTCCCCCCGATCGCCGGATCTATCTCCCCCCGGTAGACGGATCCGAATCTACTCTGCGTTACGGCTAGTTGGGATCGTTGCGCGGTATCGTGACGGGCTCACCGGTTTCCGCGGAAAGGTCGGCGGCAACGTAAACATCCATCACCAGCCGGGCTTCTTCCGGTTTGACCATGACCGGGCGGTTGCGGGCAACGGCCGATACGAAATGGTCCGTTTCGCTGGCCATGGGGCCGGCAAATACATGATCGACGGGTTCGCCGGGCATTGAGGACATGGGGTAGCGAATGCCATGTTCAGTGGTGTTGAACTGCACTTCCTTATGGGTATCGTCGATTGTCAGGGCCCCATCCGTACCGACCACCTCGATCCAGCATTGTGAATAGTTGGGATAACCGATGGGCAGAATCCAGCCGGCGCCAACAGTGATTGTCGTGCCGTCGTCCATGGTGACAATGATCCACTGATGGTCAGGCGTATCGCTTTTTTGAGCAAACAGCTTACCCGCGGTTTGAGAATAAACCTTGATGGGTTTACGCGGCTGCAGGCACCAAAGCAGAAAATCCAGATCATGGGTTGCTTCCATAGAGGCCGGGGACAGCTTGGTGCGGCCGGTAATCTTGTTACCGAGCTCACGTGTGACATTACGACTGACCAGACAGGTGACCGGTTCACCGATCGTCCCCTCTTTCAGTGTTTTCTGAACAAAAGCGTGTTTGGATTTAAAGCGTTGGGAGTAACCAACGGTGAATTTCAAATTTTTCTCAGCCGCCAGCTTGATGACCTCATCGGCCTCGGCAAGAGTCTGTGAAATCGGTTTTTCGACAAAAACATGCTTGCCGGCTTCGAGGGAAGCCTTGATCATCGGATAATGGGTCGACTCCGGCGTGGCGGAAATGAATATCGCTTCGATTTCATCATTCTTCAGAAGCTGCTCATAGTCGGATGTAAATGTCGTCGGGTTGGTTTCTTTTTTTATTTCTTCAAGCCGTTCGGGATTGGTTTCCGCGACATGCAGCTCGTTGACCAGCGGATTTTCAGCACAGGCGTTCGCCCGAATACCACCGCACCAACCCGTACCGATAACACCGACATTAATCTGTTTCATACCTCATTCCTCCCTGGGACAACCAGAAATCATCCCGGGGGTCCGCAGTTTATCTCTTGTGCCGAATGACCCTCAATTTACGGCAACAGATGCTGCCGACGCTGGGTGTCACGGCCCGTTTATCTTGCTTTGAAAGATAGAAACCAAATCACAAACAACTAAATGCCAAATCTCGATCTCTATATTCCGAAACCGCATACCAGAGCCCGGCCCCGATCCGATGGGTCAGATCGAAGTACGAGCAAATTGAATTCAGTTGTCACGAATGGCACAGAGATCGCCAATCCGGAGCTTCGCTAGAACAGCTGCTCCGGCAACCAGGTCGCAATCCCAGGGAAATTAATAATCAAGACCATACCGATCAGCATGATAATCCAGTAGGGCGTGACGCTTTTGAAAATCGTCATCACATTCAGGTTCGGCTCCATCTCCTGGATGGCTGATTTGACCGTATAGACAAGCAGGCCAAATGGCGGTGTGTACAATCCGGCCTCGATGGCGATAATTCCGATGATGGCGAACGCGATGGGATCATAGCCGAGTTTGACCGCGATCGGAGCAAAGATGGCGGCCGTCAGCAACATGATGGAGATGCTGTCGATAATCATCCCCAGTGCAAACCATATCAGAACCATGACGGTGATAATCATCCAGGGTTCCATGCCGGATCCCAGGAACAGGCTCTCGATGGCGTTGGCCATTCCGGTCATGGCCAGAGTTCGGGAATAAAGCGC
>JANQOC010000015.1 GCA_028279265.1 Hyphomicrobiales bacterium | reverse complement strand
CATTTCCCGATTTCTACCCTACGTTATTTGCCAAAGCGATATGGATATTCATTCAACATTACCAGCAGGAAATCCATCGATTTGCCGCAGGGCCTCTCCGACGACCATGGCCACACTGACGGCCAGATTTAGGGACCGGAGGCCCGCTACCATCGGAATTGTCAGGCGGACATCGGCTTTCCCATGTATCTCCTCCGGAACACCGGCGCTCTCTCGGCCAAAGAGAAGGCAATCCGATGGGCTGAATTCGAACCTTGTATAGGCTTTTTCAGCCGCTGAGCTCAACAGGATGAGACGCCGGTTATTCAATTCAAGGTCTTTTTCAAAGGCCGCGAACGAGACATGCCGGGTTATTTGCCCCTGTTTTATGTAATCGAGACCGGCGCGGCGAAATCCACGATCGGAGGCATCGAATCCCGCTGGACCGATTATCTCGACAGGGACATCGAGACAGGCCGCGAGGCGTACGATGGTCCCGGTATTTTGCGGGATATCGGGTTGATAGA
This sequence comes from Hyphomicrobiales bacterium, assembly GCA_028279265.1. Lineage (GTDB taxonomy): Bacteria > Pseudomonadota > Alphaproteobacteria > Rhizobiales > CAYWUX01 > JANQOC01. Next base: position 9,160 of record JANQOC010000015.1, on the reverse strand, counting down.
GCGCGATTCGCATTTTCAGTGACCCCTGTTCAGCGAACTCCGATGTACTTGAGGCATTTTTCATTCAGAAAATGTCCCCAAAAGAGCATTTGGCACGGAGCCGATCATCGCTTGAATTACCGGCGGGATGCTCGGGCCGGCACTCAAGCCATTGATCAAACCCGCATATTTTAGTTCCATATGGACCGATATTGGAAGCGAGACGATTTGTGTACTCTGAAAGATTGCTTTTTGCGATAAAGATGCGCCAATTTGCCTCGGGCTCACGCTGGACAATCGGCGTTAACAGTGCAAAAAAGTCGAATTGTGACGGAACATGGTGGAATTTTTTTCCGCTCGTGGTAGATGTTTGATGAATAAGGGGTAATCTGTTCGCGGACTTTTCTGAATAGCAGTCAGATTTGATTGCCGACGGGCTCCAGCACAGGGGGTGCGAGGTCCCGGTCGAATTGGGTCTTCTTGACGCGTCAACTCTATGCTGCAACTTCCCCATATCAATATTGAGACGTTTGAATAGGCATTACGGAGACTAAAGTGGCAACTGAAACGGATGATTCAACCCGTCGTGATTTTTTGATGATCGCAGCCGGGTCTTTTGCGGCAGTCGGAGCCGCGGCTGGGCTTTGGCCGTTAATCGACCAGATGAATCCCGATGCTTCAACATTGTCTCTGGGCACCACCGAAGTGGATCTGAGCCCCATCGAAGAGGGACAGGCCATCACCGTCGTGTGGCGCGGCAAACCGGTGTTTATCCGCCATCGCACGGCGGAGGAGATCGAAGCGGCCAAGGCCGTCGAAATGGACCAGCTGCCGGATCCGCTTGCGCGCAATGCAAACGTCAGCACCGATGCGCTGGCGACGGATGTCAATCGAACACAAACCGGGCAGGAAAAATGGCTGGTATTGATCGGTATCTGCACGCACCTCGGGTGCATCCCTAAAGGGCAACGAATTGGCGATTCCAAAGGCGAATTTGATGGCTGGTTCTGCCCATGCCACGGTTCACACTACGATACGGCAGGGCGTATACGCAAAGGTCCGGCCCCCAGAAACCTAGACGTCCCGACATTTAGTTTTGTTTCGGACGACGTCCTAAGAATCGGTTAACGGAGCGAGTCATGGCCCATCAATCAACATATCAGCCTAAACCCGGACTGGATAAATGGCTCGACGATCGGTTGCCTGTCATGCGCATGGCGCATGATACGATGCTCGATTTTCCAACTCCGAGAAATCTGAATTACTTCTGGACGTTTGGCGGCATTCTCACTTTCTGTCTCATGGTCCAGATCATCACCGGCATCGTTCTTGCCATGCACTACACGCCGCATGTGGACATGGCGTTTGCGAGTGTTGAACGCATTATGCGCGACGTCAACTGGGGATGGCTGCTGCGTTATACGCACGCTGTGGGTGCCTCCATGTTCTTCGTGGCCGTTTACATCCATATGTTCCGCGGCATGTATTACGGTTCGTACAAGGCGCCAAGGGAAGTTCTCTGGTTCCTGGGTGTCATAATCCTGCTGTTGATGATGGCAACGGCTTTCATGGGTTATGTTCTGGTCTGGGGGCAAATGAGTTTCTGGGCCGCGACCGTGATCACCAACTTGTTCTCCGCCGTTCCCTTCGTCGGTGAACCGATCGTGACCTGGCTGTGGGGTGGTTTCGCCGTCGACAATCCGACATTGAACAGGTTCTTTGCTCTGCACTACCTGTTGCCGTTTGCTTTGCTCGGGGTCGTCGGGCTGCATATCTGGGCGCTACACGTACCGGGGAACAACAACCCGATCGGTGTCGACGTCAAGAGCAAGAAAGACACGCTGCCCTTTCATCCCTATTACACATTGAAGGATGGTTTCGCGATTGCCGTGTTTGCCTTGCTGTTTGCGATGCTGGTCTTTTATGCCCCGAACTATCTGAACCACGCGGACAACTATATCGAGGCGAATCCGCTGCAGACGCCGCCACACATTGTGCCGGAGTGGTATTTCCTGCCCTTCTACGCGATATTGAGGGCAGTTCCCGATAAATTCCTCGGCGTCGTTGCAATGTTCGGATCAATCCTGATCCTGTTCCTGCTGCCCTGGTTCGATACGTCGCGGGTGAAATCCGGAACTTACCGGCCCCTGTTCAAATGGTTCTTCGTGATCTTTGTCTTTGTTTGCCTTGGACTGGGTTATCTCGGCGCGAAACCGGCAGAAGGCGGTTATCTGACCATGGGTCGAATTTTCACGACCTATTACTTCCTCCATTTCCTGGTCATCCTGCCGATTATCGGTTTGATTGAGACGCCGAAGAAACTTCCGAACAGCATCTCCGAGGCGGTACTCGATGATCCACCAGACAGTGGCGGGGCGCAGCCTAGCGGTGCCGCGGCTTCACCAGAAAAACGCCTTTAGGGGAGCGGAAAATGTTAGGAAAACCTCATTACACAATTTTCGCTGTCTTCCTTGCCCTCATTGTTCCGATCAAGCAGGGTTGGGCTGCGGGTGAAGCGATTGATATCCCGACACAGTCCTGGTCATTTGGCGGAATATTCGGACAATTTGATCAGGCCCAACTTCAACGGGGCTTCAAATTTTACAAAGAAGTCTGTGCAACCTGTCATGGACTGAAATTCCTGTCCTACCGGAACCTGGGTCAAAAAGGCGGACCGGAATTTTCCGAGGAGCAGGTCAAGGCTCTGGCCGCCGAAGCCACCGTGATAGATGGACCGAACGATGACGGCGAAATGTTCGAGCGTCCCGGGCGCCCGACGGATCGCTTTGTCTCACCCTTTGCCAATGACAATGAGGCGCGTGTGGCCAATGGCGGTGCCTTACCTCCGGATCTTTCGGTCATCACGAAGGCTCGAGGAATCCCCCTCGGGGTTCCATGGTATGTCGAACCATTCTACTGGATCAGAGACATTGCGACGGCTTATCAGGAGCATGGAGCGAACTATCTCTATGCACTGTTGGTCGGCTACAAAGAGCAAGCCCCCGATGGTGTCGAGATGGCCGAGGGTATGCACTACAATGATTATTTTCCGGGCCATCAGATTGCTATGCCGAATCCAATGTCCGATGATATCGTCGACTATGATGATGGAACGCCGCAGACGGTTCAGCAATACGCGGCCGATGTGACAGCCTTCCTTATGTGGGCTGCAGAGCCCCATCTCGAGGAACGCAAGCGCATTGGTTTCCGGGTGATGGTTTATCTCCTGATACTGACGGTTCTGCTCTATCTGGCCAAGAAAAAACTCTGGTCGAGAATTGAGCACTGATGAGACAGGCTTGATAAGCCAGGTATAAACGAATTCTTAAAAAGGCTCCCTTCGAGGGAGCCTTTTTTGTTTACCTCCGGTGAAGTTCAGCTAATCTGACTGCGAACGACATGCGGTTCGCCAGAGGAGAACTTTTATGGTCAAATCTGTACTTGGAATCATGGGAGGAAGCGGCGTCTATGATCTCCCGGGATTGACAAACATCCGTACTGAAAAGGTTGAGACGCCCTGGGGTGATCCTTCAGATGTCCTGACTTTTGGAGAAATCGGCAATCTTCCTCTGGTGTTTCTGCCGCGCCACGGACGCGGCCATCGCATTCCGCCCAGCGAGATCAATTACCGCGCCAACATTGATGCCCTGAAAAGAGTGGGCGTCACGGATATCATATCGATTTCCGCATGCGGTTCCCTGCGTGAGGATCTGGGACCCGGCACTTTCGTTCTCGTGGACCAGTTCATTGACCGTACTTTTGCGCGGCCCAAGAGTTTCTTCTCCGAAGGCTGTGTCGCCCATGTGGCCATGGCCGACCCGGTGAGTCCGAAACTCGTCGATGCCATCGAGGCTGCGGCGAAGGCCGAAAATATCACACATGTGCGCAACGGGACGTATCTGGTCATGGAGGGCCCCCAGTTTTCGACCCGGGCCGAGTCCGAACTGTATCGAAAATGGGGGTGTGACGTCATTGGCATGACCAACATGCCGGAAGCCAAACTCGCCCGGGAAGCGGAAATCTGCTATGCCACGGTCGCTATGGTGACTGACTACGATTGCTGGCATGAAGATCACACGGATGTAGATGTCGCGGAGATCATTCGGGTCATGACAGAAAATGCCAAGACGGCGCAAAAGCTGATTGCCCGTGTGGCCCAGGATTTTCCGGCGGAACATCCGCCTTGTCCTTTGGGTTCCGATCGTTCTCTTGACGTCGCCATTATCACATCACCGGAAGTGAGGGACCCGGAACTCGTTGCCAAGCTTGAAGCTGTGGCCGGGCGCGTCCTCAATCCGAAATAAAAGTGATTGCAATTCAGCGCATGTCCGAGCGCGAAGACCAAGGAGTCCACGGAAATGGATATAAAGAGCCTGGTGAGGACGATCCCTGACTACCCAAGCCCCGGAATCCAGTTCCGGGATATCACCACATTGCTTCATCATGCGGAGGGATTTGAAGCCTGTATTGCCCGTCTCGCCGATCCCTACAAATCAATGAACATTGATGTTGTCGCGGGTATCGAAGCCCGCGGCTTTATTCTTGGAGGCGCGGTTGCCGACAGGCTGGGCACCGGATTCGTTCCCATCCGGAAACAGGGCAAACTGCCTGCCAAAACAATCGGTGAAACTTATGAACTGGAGTATGGCACCGACGAGGTGGAAATTCATGCCGATGCCATAGATCCTGATACCAATGTGCTCATCGTTGACGATCTCATCGCCACCGGAGGAACAGCTTGCGCTGCTGTTAATCTCATCCGCAAAGTCAAGGGCAACGTGGTCGGTGCCTGTTTTGTCATTGACCTGCCGGATCTCGGTGGTTTGAAGATCGTTGAAGAGATGGGTGTCCCCTGCAAGTCGCTCATTGAGTTCGAAGGGGACTAGTCCGGAGTTGGGTACGAGAGGGGTGACGGTCGTTGAACCGATCCTCAGGTAGCGAATTTGAAGAGAATAACATCGCCGTCCTGAACGATGTAGTCCTTGCCCTCGTCGCGCATTTTACCGGCTTCTTTGGCGCCGTGTTCGCCATAAAATTTTATGAAATCATCGTAGGCGATGGTTTGGGCCCGGATAAATCCGCGTTCAAAGTCTGTATGTATCGTCCCTGCGGCACGTGGGGCGGCCGTATTCTGCCGGATCGTCCAGGCCCGGGACTCATTCGGACCCGACGTAAAGAACGTAATCAGGTTCAGCAGATCATATCCTTCCCGGATCAGCCGCTTTAGACCCGGTTCTTCGAGGCCAAGGGTTTCAAGATATTCATTTTGCTCCGCCTCTTCGAGCTGCGCGAGCTCCGATTCAATTTTTGCCGATATGGTGATGCAGCCCGCCCCGGTTTCTGCGGCGAATTCTTCTACCTTTTTTGAATAGTCATTTCCCGTGGCGGCCGATTCTTCATCGACATTGCAGACATAAAGAACCGGTTTCGACGTCAGCAGGTTGAGCTGCCGAAAAAGTTTCTTTTCATCCTCGTTCAGATCAAGATTGCGCGCCGGGATTCCATCCCGAAGGAGCGGCAGGGTCTTTTCCACCAGAGCCAGTGTCGCTTTGGCTTCCTTGTCCTGACCGCGAATGCGGCGTTCCAGACCTTCAATGCGTCTTTCCAGGCTTTCCAGATCGGCGAGCATCAGCTCCGTTTCAACCGCCTCCGCATCTGACAAGGGATCAATACGTCCTTCCACATGGGTGATTTCGCCATCTTCAAAGCATCTCAGAACATAGGCGATCGCATCGACTTCCCGAATATGGGCCAGGAACTTGTTGCCGAGCCCTTCGCCCTTGGAAGCGCCCTTAACAAGGCCGGCAATGTCGACGAAGGTAAGACGTGTCGGAACAGTAGTTTTCGATTCCGCAATAGTGGAAATTTTTGTAAGCCGCTCATCCGGCACAAAAACCTCTCCCACATTGGGTTCGATGGTACAGAAAGGATAGTTGGCTGCCTCCGCTGACGAGGTTTGTGTCAGCGCGTTAAAAAGAGTGGATTTCCCGACATTGGGAAGACCGACAATACCGCATTTGAATCCCATGAATAGGGTTCCCTAATTTTTTTCTGAATTGCGCGATAACAAGGCGCGAAGTTTTTCGGCCAGAATGCCGGAAGGGGAGTCTTCACCGGCCTCCTTATTCTTATCGGACCGAGAGGGAGAGGTTGAATTTTCTTTTGTTTTACTTGTCTCGTTCGCGTCCTTCGCTTCGGTTCTTTTCTTTTGGTTGTCTTTGTTCTTATCCGGGGATTTCGGTTTCGACCTGCCCTGTTGCTTGTCGTCATTGTTGCCCAGGACGCGGGCGACTTCATTCATGAACTTGTCGGCGCGATCATCCGCCAGATGCGTCGCTGCTTTCGCCATGGCTTCAATGGCTTCGGGCAGCCAGTCCTGGTCGGCCTTGGAAAAGTTTTGCAGGACGTATTTGTACACCTGGTCTTTCCGACCGGGATGTCCGACACCGATGCGAACACGTACATAGTCGTTGCCGATCTGCGACGTGATGGACTTCAGGCCGTTATGTCCGGCGGAACCACCCCCGGTTTTGACCCGGATTTTCCCTGGCTTCAGGTCAATCTCGTCGTGGAAGACGAAGACATCTTCAAGATCCAGCTTGTAGAATCGCAGCGCTTCCCCGACAGAGAAACCGGAATCATTCATATAGGTCTCCGGTTTCAATAGCAGGCACTTGGTCGTGTTTATCCGACCCTCTGCAACCTGTCCCTGGAATTTCTTACGCCAGGTATCAAAGCTGAATTGCCGCGCAATTTCGTCCACCACCATGAAACCAACATTATGGCGATGGCGTTCATACTTGGCGCCGGGATTGCCAAGCCCTACAAAGAGTTTCATCTGTCAGGGGTCTCCCCGAGAAGAAGAAGTCAGAAGATTTATTCGTCTTTGGATTCTTCGCTGTCTTCTGCTTCGGCTCCTTCTTCACCTTCAGCAGCAGCTTCTTCGCCTTCTTCTCCTTCTTCTGCCTCCTCATCTTCAGAGGAAACGGCACCGGCGATTGTCACGACAGTAAAGTCCCTGTCGGTAATGGTCGCATTGACGCCTTCAGGCAGAGTAATGGCCGAGAAGTGGATAGAATCCCCAATGTCCAGGCCTTCCAGGTTGACCGTAAGATTGGTCGGGATGGAATCTGCGGGACAGGACACTTCGATTTCGTAGCGAACAACGTTGAGCACGCCGCCCCGTTTCAGGCCCGGAGACAGATCTTCGTTTTCGAAGACAACGGGGACTGACACGGTAATTCGGGAATCTTTTCCGAGGCGCAGAAAATCTACGTGCATCGGGAAATCCCGAACCGGGTGCAAATGGATATCTCTGGGAATGACACGGGTTTTGTCGCCCCCGACATCAATCATATAAACGGTCGACAGAAACTGGCCGGTTTGCAGGTGCGTCCAGACGGTCTTGTAGTCAACATTGATCGGTACAGGGGGTTGCTTTTCGCCGTAAATCACGGCGGGAACCAGTCCTTCACGTCTCGCAGCTCGCGCGGCCCCCTTGCCGGTTTTTTCGCGAGACGTGGCTTTAATCTCAGAAATATCAGCCATTTTTGCTCTCCAAAATAAAAACGGGCTCCTCTAGCCCTCTATCCGCGATGCCTCCAGGGGTGCTGGACGCGGATAATTCAAGGGAGCCTTATACAGAGTGAATTCTGCAATAGCAATCGCAACCTGAGCAAATTGCATCAGAAACTGAGGTGATATCAGAATTTTCGATGAAAATAGCTGCGGATCGGAATAATGGCAGGCCCGGACTAGTGAAACAGGCTGGAAACAGACCTCTCACTCGAAGTCCGGGAAATGGCTTCGCCGAGCAGATCTGCGACTGTTAAAACCCGGATATTGTGTGCGACCCGCACGGCTTCGGTCGCCAGGATGGAATCCGTGATGACCAGGGATGCGAGCGAGGAAGCGGTGACCCGCGCCACGGCCCCGCCCGACAAAACGCCGTGGGTGATATAGGCATGGACCTCGGTGGCGCCTTTTTCCAGAAGAGCGTCGGCGGCATTGCACAGGGTTCCGCCTGAATCGACGATGTCATCGATGAGGATACAGCGATAACCGGTGACATCCCCCACAACGTTCATAACCTCTGATTCACCGGGACGTTCCCGCCGCTTGTCGACGATCGAAATGGGCGCTCCGATACGCTTTGCAAGACCGCGGGCACGAACCACACCACCCACATCGGGAGACACGATCATGACTTTGTCCAGATCGAATCGCTGTTCTATGTCTTTGACGATAGTCGGGGCGGAATACAAATTATCGGTAGGGATATCGAAAAATCCCTGTATCTGACCGGCATGCAAATCCAGGGTCAGCACCCGGTCGGCGCCGGCCCGGGTAATAAGATTAGCAACGAGTTTCGCCGAGATGGGTGTTCGCGGCCCAGGTTTCCGATCCTGGCGGGCGTAACCATAGTAGGGAAGAACAGCCGTTATCCTGCGCGCCGAGGCCCGTCGCACGGCGTCAATCAGGATCAGTAATTCCATGAGATGATCATTGGCCGGAAACGATGTGGACTGGACGATAAAGATATCTTCTCCACGTACGTTCTCCTGTACTTCGACAAAGATTTCCATATCGGCAAATCTTCGGACGATACATTTTGTCAGAGGAGAGTTTAGATAAGCGGCAATTGCTTCCGCCAGTGGCCGGTTGCTGTTGCCCGAGACGAGCTTCATCAGACGCGCTCCCAAATCAAATTAGAAATAGTAGAAAGGCAAGAGTTGAGGGTCATAATGCGACTCCAAATCAAGAGTCTGTATTCGGGCTTCTAGCAATTGGGCTCTAATCTGTAAACCGGATTAGAGCCCAATTATTGATTCTGTGGAGTTGCAATCGTCAGATTGATCCCTGTTGGATAAGGATTTGATTGCGAACTCTATCCTTGTTTTTTCGGCAGAAGTTCAACAATGCCCTTGGAAGCGGCTGATGCGGCCTTGTTCGCCGTGTCGCCCCAGGCTCCATCAAGGGACCCTTGTGGAATTGAATTCTTCTGAGAAACGGTGCCCAGCTTCTTGCCGGAAGGATCCACAACCTGCCACTCAATGAGAATACTCTGGTTGCCGGAGGCTGGTTTGCCCATCTTCACCGTGCCTACAACCTTGTAGGCTCCTTGGGTACTTGCCGTTGAGGCAAGCTGAACACCACGGGCCGCCAGTTGTTTCCTAAGGGC
>JANQOC010000752.1 GCA_028279265.1 Hyphomicrobiales bacterium | reverse complement strand
CTCAATCCTCCATCAGCCGATCCATTAGCAGTCTGGAAAAAAAATTTGAAACCCCGCTCTTCGATCGCGTTGGAGGTCGATTTAGCCCTACACCGGCGGCGCGGCAGTTGAACGATCAGCTCGACGATTTATTTGAGTCACTGAGTTCTGTCGAGAAAATCGATTGGTCGATACATCTCTCCAACAGGCTCAGTATTGTCACAACACCAGCCTTCAGCAGGACCCTGTTGACGCCGGCCATAACTTCGTTCGGCAAACTCCATCCTGATGTCTACATTACACTTGATGTCCAGCGCAAAAAACAAATCCTGACGGCCATGGAAAGCGGTGATGTATCGGAATATGATTTGGGAATTGTCTGGTCGGCGAGCATTGGCGATCAAACCATCAATATGGAACTTTTTCGAAAGGTAAATGTTTTCGTGATATTTCCCGAAAACCATCCGCTCGCCAACAAATCAGCAATTAAAATCGAAGATCTCGACGGTGTGCCGCTCATTGGAAACGGTCACAAATCGCCCCTATACCGCCATGTGGACCAGATGCTCGAAGCCCGGGGCATATCCCGTCGATGGGTTATGAATGTAGAGACAAATGACTGCATCCTGGACGCCGTTATTCAAGGGGCAGGCGTTGCAATCAGTCCTGCGTTTCCCTTCGATACGGAATCTATCAATAAGGTTGTTCCTGTCAGATTGGAACCGGTGATTGAGCGATATGCGGCTTTTATATCTCCCGTTAATCGGCTGGTTTCCCCCCTGACCAACGAATTTAGACAACACGTCGAGCAGGTTGCAGAATCCTATCCCTTTTCGGAACCGGTGGAATACTGAAGATCGACTTTAGGGCATGCCGTTGCGAGCCACCCAGGGCCGAACCACAACGCCATCAGAAAATTGAGAAAGTACCCGGTTTCAAAGGTCATGTATAAGCCGGGAAGAGACTTTCATCCCGTCTGTAATTGTTGGATACTGGAAAATGCACTATTCCCCTTGAAGGCAATAAAGGTTTCTAATGGACAACCACCTGGAACATAATCTGAGAGATTATGAAACATTCCGCAGGATCATGGAGTTGGGGACCATGACTTCGGCAGCAGATTATCTGGGGATACCCCAACCAGCGCTGAGCAGAACTATCGCAAGCCTGGAAAAAAAAATCGGCAAAAAATTATTCGATCGTATCGTGGGGCGCCTTGTTCCAACCAACGACGCCGAGTTTCTTTATAGTCGGCTGGCTGAAACTTTCGGAGCCCTGGAACTCATTAATTCCCATAGTTGGATGTCAGATTCCCGCTCAACGATAAAACTCGTTGCAAACCCCACTTTCTCCTCCACCTTTATGCCGCGAACAATAGCATCATTTCTGAAATCCTATCCCGACGTGAAATTTTCCATTGAAGAGACGACAGATTCTAATGTTCAGCGACTGGTCGCGAAAAAGCACGCGGATTTAGGGCTGAGATTTGCCAAATCGAGTATCGAGCCGGGCTTAACCAACCAGCCGATTGCCAAATCCCGATCAGTGTGTATTTTTCCCCGTGGTCATCCATTGGAATCGTTAAAGGTCGTGACCCCCAGCGCACTGTCGGGAATACCCCAGGCTATAATGTCTGCGAGATTTACATTTCGGACTGCTATCGAGACGGCATTTCGAGATGCAAATGCCGAAATAAATATCGCCGCGGAATGTGGTAGTTTTGCGCTTGTCACCGAATTTGTACTGCGCAATTTCGGGGTAGGTATCATCAATCCGTTTCCGATTACACAGGCCTATTCAGAGCATCTTTCGGTCCGGCCATTTGAACCGGGATTTACAAGGTTCGCGGTATTCTCTCATCGCGGGATAAATTCACTTTCAAAAATTGCCCGCACATTCATTGACTTCTCCAGAAGTCAAATCATTGAGAATATCTATATTGAAACCGCGAATAACCGTCTGCAAACTTTCGAAGATAATCTGGCACTATGATTGCGCCTGTAAGGAGTCTTACTGTTTGTTTGTTCATCCCCACAATTTAAAGGAATACGAGATTTTCAGGGAAGTGATGAGATCCGGTTCGATCACCCACTCTGCCAATACGCTCGGTATTTCCCAACCTGCAGTGAGTCAGTCCATATCCCAACTTGAAAGTAAGCTGGGATGCACTTTGTTTGATCGCGCATCCCAGAAAATTGTTCCTACCGCAAAAGCGTTTCTGCTCCTTGAAAGACTTGCCCCCTTGTTCAATACTCTCGAGACATTGAAACCGGCGGAAATATCACAGCCCGAAGACGAAACCATTAAAATTATCTCTGCGCCCGTGTTCAGCCGATCTTTTCTGCCCCCCCTGCTCCTGAAATTCAACGCAGTGCATCCTAACATTCGATTCCAGCTCGAGATGGCAAGCATGAATACGATACCGGTATTGCTGCAGGAAAGATATGCGGAGTTGGCATTGGTGAATCACTATAGAAACCCCGTTAATTCTCCCATCGTTGATGAGCCTTTTGCACGCACCAGGGTGTGCGTATTCTTACCCAAATCTCATCCTCTGAGCGACCGATCGGTATTAACACCCGCTGATCTTTCGGGAGAACCGCTGATCATTCCGAATCGACGATTCTTGTGGAGCCGAAACCTGAGACAAGCATTCAAAGATGCTCGAGCTGAACTGAATGTTACAGTCGATTTCGGATCAGCAGACCTCATAACCGATCTCCTACGAGCGGATGTGGGGCCGGCGATTGCGCCTTTTTTTCCTATGAATGAAGTATTATCCGGAGAATTCGCAATCGTCCCATTCGAACCCGAAATCCATCGCTACTCGACTTTTTGTTATCTTTCCAGTATTGAACTGTCGCCAACAGCGAAACGGTTTATGGATCTGGCCCGGTCAGAGATAAAGGCGATTCCCCACACTGAACTGATTGATAGTTTCGATGGTTCCATGGCCGAAAATTCAATTGTGTAATTGTGGTACACCTTCATGAACGATTCATCCATCGCAATTCTCAAAGATCTCATAGGTTTCAACACATCGACCAACGAATCTAATCTCGACCTCATTTCGTATGTTGAAAGACTTCTGAGTTCCCACGATATCGATCATCAGCGCATATACAGTCCGGACAATTCAAAAGCAAACCTGATTGCGACCTTGGGACCATCCCAAAAGGCGGGTTACATCCTGTCTGGACATACGGATGTCGTCCCTGCTGACCCCGAGAATTGGAGCAGCGACCCATTTGAGGCTGATCTTCGTGACAACCGGATTTACGGTCGTGGAACGGCGGATATGAAAGGTTTCATCGCTGTCGTCCTGTCCAAGCTGCCGGAGATGTGCGCCGCTAATCTCAAGGTTCCTCTACACATCTCCCTTTCTTACGATGAGGAAATCGGCTGCATCGGCGTTCGCGACATTATTCATCACCTGAACCAGGCCCCGGCCCGTCAACTCGGTTGTTTTGTCGGTGAACCCTCAAACATGGACGTGGTAATTGGCCACAAGGGTAAGCGATCGATCCGTGTCGAAATCATTGGCCGGACCGGACACTCTTCACTGACCGCAAAAGGGGTCAACGCCATAGAGTACGCAGCGCGCCTGATTTCTCATATCAGAGATATCGCCGACGATCTGAAGACGAGCGGTCCCTTCGATCCGTTGTTCGATGTCCCTCATACCACGGCTCAGACAGGGGTTATATCCGGTGGACAACAGGTTAATGTCATTCCGGATACCTGCAGGTTCGAGTTTGAATTTCGATTTATCGGCGCTGATAAGGGTGACGAACTCGTCGACCGGATCAAGAATTACGCTGAAAAAGAACTGCTACCGGAGATGCGAGAAGTTGCACCGGAGGCGCGAATTGAGTTTACACCCCAAATTGCCTACGAAGACCTGGATATGAGCGAGAATGATCCGTTCATATCCCTAACCAAGTCTATTGCGCAAAAAAATTCCGTCTCAAAAGTGTCTTACGGCGCTGAAGCCGGCTTGTTCGCGCGTCTTGGCCATATTCCTTCGGTAATTTGCGGACCGGGAGATATTTCTCAGGCCCATCAACCCGATGAGTTCATTTCCCTGGAGCAACTGCAGCAATG
>JANQOC010000751.1 GCA_028279265.1 Hyphomicrobiales bacterium | reverse complement strand
ACTCCCGCCATTTCCGGTGGACATTTATCCACTGACCAATTGGTCGCTTATCTAGAGAGGCGCTTTGAGTATGTATGAGGCATTTTTTCAAGGCGCGGCCCTCCTCTTCGATCCTTCGAAAGTCGTATTTATCCTCGGCTACATTTCCATCGGCTTGTTTCTGGGCATGTTTGTCGGCGCCTTACCCGGATTTACAACACTCATGGCCATGGCCATTTTGTTGCCGTTCTCCTTTTTTCTCGATCCCCTGTTTGGAATTCCATTCCTGATCGGCGTCTATAAAGGGGGCATATTTGGCGGCAGTATTCCCGCCATCCTTGTGTCCATGCCCGGGACCGGGGCAGCGGTGGCAACTACTTTTGACGGCCCGGCCCTAACCAAAAAGGGACAGGGGCGCAAAGCGCTGGAAATAGCCCTGTTTTCCTCAGTGGCCGGTGACCTCAGCAGTGATGTCATAACTATTTTGCTGATCGGGCCCATTGCGGCGGTCGCACTTTTGATGGGCCCTCCGGAACTTGCCGCCATCCTGTTCCTGGCCCTGATCGTTATTTCCGCGACCTCATCCGGGGTTTTCGTCAAGGGGCTCCTGATGTTGGCCGTGGGATTGTTTCTCGGCATGATTGGTCAGGATCCTATCGGCGCACTATCCCGCTTTTCTTTCGGGATCGGGTCCATCGAGGCGGGTATTCCCCTGCTGCCCATGCTCATCGGTCTTTTTGCCTTGCCGGAAATCTTTGTAGGCATCGAAAGACGTGCAAGCATGATTATCGATGCGGCGAGTGTGAAAGTCTCGGGCGGGCGACTGACGCTCAAGGAATTTATGAGCTGTGGACGGACGATTATGAGATCCACGGCGATCGGAACAACCATCGGCATGGTGCCCGGTGTGGGGCAGGTGGTCGCGGCATTTATGGGCTATGCAGCCGCGAAGAGTGCCTCCAAGCACCCGGAACGGTTTGGCAAGGGAGAGCTCGAAGGGGTAGCCGCTGCCGAATCCGCCAACAATGCCGTTAACGGGCCGACACTTGTGCCGCTCTTAACCCTGGGCATACCGGGCGACAATTTAACAGTCATTCTCGTGGGCGCTTTTATCGCCCAGGGTATGCGGCCCGGTCCCAGCCTGATGGAAGAGCAGGCGCCAATGGTGTTTGCTATTCTCATCGCCATGGCTCTGGCCAATATTCTGTTTATTATCATCGGCTATCTCTGCATTCCGTTTTTCGCCAAGGTCGTCACGATCCGAAAGTCCTTCCTGCTGCCGCTGACGCTGGTCTTCGCATTCGCCGGAACCTGGGTCTTCCGTGGTCAGCCTTTTGATCTTGGTGTTCTGGTTTTCTTTGGCGCCGTCGGCTATCTCGCGAAAAAACTACATTTTGATGTGACGCCGCTGGCTATGGGATTCATACTGGGGCCGCCGATGGAGTATGCCTTCGGCCAGACGGTGATTCTCGCGCAAAGTAACCTTCTTGGATATATTGCCGTAGAAAGACCGATAACATTGGTTATATTCTTGATGACCCCGATACTGACCTATCTGATGTGGCGTCGCAGTGTGCGCTTGCGTCAGAAATTCGGTGTCGAAGAATGATTGGAGATCTCAGATCTGGACACATGGAAAAACTCTCTGAGAAAACGGTTAACCAGTCCTGTGTCCGAGTTTCCTCTGCAATATTGCATGTTGCAAAATTCGGAGGGTTAAGAGTGTCGATAAATACTATCGGCACAAATTCTTGTTAGTCCAAAGGAGAGGAAAGACAATGAAATTACGTATGATTCCTAATCTATTGCTGGGCGCCCTGGTTGCGGTCACCATGTTTGGTGCCGATCAGGTTCGGGCTCAGTATCCGGAAAAACCCATTACCCTGATTTTGCCTCTGGGTGCGGGTGGATCCCATGACCGCAATGCGCGTGTATTTACCAGCACTATTCCTCAGTATTTGGGGAACGCCATGATCGTTAAGCTCATGCCGGGGGCTTCGGGTCAGGTTGGAACAGCCGCCGCTGCAAAAGCAAAACCCGACGGCTACACCCTTCTGTTCACCCACAACTATTACGATCAGCTGCAAAAGCACGTCAAAAAACTGCCTTATAACACCAACAAGGACTTTGTTACCGTTGGTAAGCTGAACTCCGGCAGTTTCTCGGTTATCGTGCGTGCGGACAGCCCGTTCAAAACCTGGGAAGATCTCGTCAAGTTCGCAAAAGCGAATCCCGGTAAACTGAAGTTTGCCCACAGTGGTAACTGGGGAGCGACCCATGCGCCTGGTTTGCAATTGTTCACCGAAGCCGGAATAGCCGACAAGATTGTCATGGTGCCTTACAAAGGTGGCGGACCTTCTTTGCGTGGGTTCCTCGCCGGCGAAGCTGACTTTACCTTCCAGTTCAAATCGACGATTCAGGCCCAGGGCGACAAGGTCCGTGTTCTCATCAGTGCCGGACAACAGACAGCGTTCGAAGGTGTGCCCACATTTAAGGATCTCGGATACACTGCCGATATCGGTCTGATGCACAGGGTTCTCATGGCACCGGCAGGGATTTCTGAAGATCGACTGAAAAAACTGCGTGCAGCCATGCAGGAAATGCAAAAGGACAAGACATATCAGCGTCTCATCAAAGCAATTGGTGAAACCACAGACTATGTGGACGGCGCTGACTATGAAAAAATGCGTCCAAAGCAAAGTGATGCTTATGCCGCAATGGTCAAAGGGCTGATGAAAAAATAGCCCGTAATAAAAAGACTATTTAACTCAGCGCCTCTTTTGAGGCGCTGATTTTTTTTGTGTCCGGTCTAAACCCGAGTCACACAGATCATCAGGTTCTGTTACTATTCGGTCGCGTATTTTTTGCACAAAATCTGTATGGACATAGAAGCCCATATTTTGGATCCTTTATCTTAATAGAGAAATGTAGACAGAGAATATGTGGCCAGGAACAGGAACATCATGAACACTCATGCAGACCGGCGAACGCCAGTCGAAGATCTCGCAGGCTTTATCGAAACGGCTTACCTGAAGGTCGGTCTTCCAGAAAAAGATGCAAAACTGGCAGCCGGGCTTATGGCGGAGGCCGACCGCATTGGCGCCGACGGTCACGGCGTGTTTCGACTGCCCCAATATATTGAGAGGATTCAGGCCGGCGGTATGAACATCACCCCGGATATTCGAATTGACAGCGAGCGCGCGGCAATGGCCGTCCTCAACGGTGACAATGCCATGGGGCATCTGGTCATTCATCGCGCCGCGCAGATTGCCATGGAAAAAGCGGAGACATGCGGGATCGGATGGGTTGGTGTCCATCATTCCAATCATGCCGGGCCTGCAGCACTCTATGCCAAAATGCCCATGGAGCGTGACATGATCGGTCTCTATTGCGCCATTGGTAACGCCAACCACTTGCCCCCCTGGGGAGGCACGGAGATGCTTCTGAGCACCAATCCCATCGCCGTCGGCGTTCCATCAGGTGAACAAGCGCCCATCGTATTGGACATGGCAACGACCGTTGCCGCTTATGGCAAGGTCAAGCAAAAGGTGATGAGCGGTGAAATGATGCCCGAGGGCTGGATGGTTGATAAACTCGGACAGCCTCTGACAGACCCGCGCCGGGCCGATGAAGGTTTTCTGCTTCCTATTGGCGGACCCAAGGGATATGGGCTGGGGCTGATCATCGGTATCCTGGCCGGGACTCTGAACGGGGCGGCGTTCGGCCGCGATGTCATCGACTTTAACGCCGACAATAAGACCACCACGAATACAGGCCAGTTTGTTCTCGCCCTGGATATCGCCGCCTTCATGGATGTTGATGAGTTTAAACGTCAAGTCGATGTTGTTTGGGAGACCATGAAATCCTCTCCCAAGCTACCGGGCTTTGATGAAATCAGGCTGCCCGGTGAACGCTCCCACCAGGTATCTGTTGACCGCGGCACCCACGGTATACCGGTCCATCCGGACCTCAGAATTCGTCTGGACGCCCTTGCGGCGAAACTGGGGATCGATCCGCTGACCTGAGAAACCGGCCTGGAGAAACTAAACCTGAA
>JANQOC010000743.1 GCA_028279265.1 Hyphomicrobiales bacterium | reverse complement strand
CTGTTATTTTTCAACGGCCTGCGCGAAGTGGATTTGCGCATCAAGGGGTTTGGACATCATATCCCGTCTCTGTTGGCACAGCCGTCAAAAGCGCAAATGTCGGTCAATGGCTCCAGGGCCCTGGCCCTGGCCCTGCAATCAGCGGTAACGCTTTCCGGCGGCACCCTTTTTACGAGCGCTGAACCGGAGACGATGATCGTCGAATCCGGCAGGGTGAGCGGCGTGAAATTGCGGAGCGGAGAAATCTTCAAAGCGCGAAAGTTCGTTGCTTCCTCCCTCAATCCCCACCAGACATTCCTGGACCTGATCCCGGACGAAGATCTGCCCCGTTCCTGGCGCGCAAAAACGGAATCTTTCCAATACAATCTCCTCGCGCCTCTCTATGCGCTGCATCTCAATCTCGTCGAACCGCCCAACTACAAGGCGAGCGAAGCAGATCCTGCTCTCAAAAAAGCCTTCATGACCATTCTGGGACTGGACCATGTTGACCAGTTTTCCGATATCGTCGCCCATCATGAGGCGGGAACCGTGCCGCCACCGGTCATGTGGGGCGCTTCCCCGACAATATTTGATTCGAGCCAGGCCCCTGCGGGAAAACACACCGCCTTTATGTGGGAAAAACTTCCCTTCAATCTGAAAGGCGACGCCGGCAACTGGGTCAGTGAACAGGATCCCCTTGGAGAAAAACGGCTCGCGTTCTGGAGCGATTATGCACCCAATCTCCGGGATAGCGTGATTTCATCGTTCACACAGTCGCCCCTGGAGATAGAGCAGGCATTTCCCAATATGAAAAACGGGGACCTCCTGATCGGGTCCTTTGCCGGCAATCAGATCGGCTTTGACAGACCGTTCACCGGAGCCGGGCATTATCGCACGCACCTGGAGGGCCTTTATCTCTGCGGCTCAAGCAGCCATCCCGGCGGCAACATTACCGGCCTGCCCGGCTACAACGCCGCTCAGGTCATACTCCGGGATCTTGGCATTGAAATGGACTGGATGCCGGAAGATATTTCCCAAAGGCTCAGCAGATACTAAAGCAGCACCCGTACACATCAGGAATTACCGCTGTCTGGTTTTCTGAGGAAACGATCGTACGCGCAAACGCCACAATCAAAGGCCGAGATAATACTGCTTGATCATCTCATTGTTGGAGAGGCTTTCGGCATCCTTGCCCTCAAACTCTATCTGCCCATGGACGATCACATAGCCCCGGTCCGCGACCTTGACCGCCTGATTAAAGTTTTGTTCGGCCATGAGAACAGTCAAATTCTTCTGTTCTTTCAGTTCCTTGATTTTCGCAATCGTACGGCTCACGAAAATGGGCGCGAGGCCAACGGAGGGTTCGTCGACAAGCAGGATCTTCGGCTCGGACATGAGCGCGCGTCCTATGGCCAGCATTTGCTGTTCCCCGCCGCTCATGCTTCCCGCCGCCTGGCGGCTCCTCTCCTTCAAAACCGGAAAGGCTTCATAGACCATGTCCAGATTATCTTCGATATTGACCCGGGCGCTTTCCTTATAGGCTCCGAGCATCAGATTCTCTTCAACGGTCAGGGACGGGAACAATCGTCGTCCTTCAGGTACGAGGGAAATGCCCAGCTCGACGATTTCCTCCGGTTTTTTACCGATTAGGTCAATTTCCTGCCCATCCAATTTGAGTATGATCTCGCCGGCACTCGGGGCAAGTATGCCGGTAATGCACTTGATCAGCGTACTCTTGCCATTGCCATTGGACCCGAGAATCACAACGGTTTCGCCGTCCTGAACGTCGATTGAAACGCTGTGCAGGACTTTGACCGAACCATAACCGGCGTCAATATTTTTAACCTCAATACTATTCGCCAAGATATGCCCTTTCCACCTCAGGATCCTTCATGACGTTTTCCGCGATATCATCGGCAATCTTTTTTCCGGCATCGAGAACAACGATGCGCTCACAGAAACGGGTCACGGCACGCATGATGTGCTCAATCATGATGACCGCGACACCCCGGTCATTCAGCTTGAACAGAATCTCGAGTATTTCGTCCACCTCGGAACTTGAAAGCCCGGCCATGGCCTCATCTGAAACAAGAAGCTTGGGTTTTGCCGCCAGGGCCCGCGAGAGTTCGAGTTTCCTCATATCGACCTGGGTAAGGCTGGCGGAATTCTCGTTCGCCCGGTCCTGGAATCCCACGAGTTCAAGAATCTCCATGGCCTCTTCCTGCAAGCGGTGATGGTCCACCCGGTCCCACGCGGCATATTCCAGCGGTATGAGCAGGTTTTGTATCACCGACATACTGTGAAAGGGTTTTGGAATCTGAAAACTGCGGGCGATACCGAGCTTGGCGCGCTTGAAGGCCGGCAGTGCCGTAATATCCTGGTTTTCAAACACGACCTTGCCGGCATCGTTGAACAAAGCCCCGGAAACACAATTGATCATGGTTGTCTTGCCGGACCCGTTGGGACCGATCAGGCCCAGGCGTTCGTTCTCTTTCAATTCAAAACTAACGGAATCAAGGGCAACAAATCCCCCGAACTTCTTGGTCAGCTGATCGACGACAAGGATATTCTCAGCCATGGCTCTTGTCCTTCGCCTTCTGTCGACCATTTTTCAAATCGTGGATCAGGCCGGCAATTCCCTGGGGAGCCAGCGTGATGAAGGCGACCAGAAGCGAGCCGACAACAAGCAGGTTCAGTTCGGACGAAATCGTGACTGTCGTTATTTCCTGAATTGTTCCCAGCAAAAGGGCGCCTATGACGGGTCCATACCAATAGGCCGTACCGCCGATCATCGGCATGGCGATCGCATTCACCGCAATGAGCAGGGAGAACGCGGACAGTGGATCGACGAAGGAAATGAAAAACGGAAACGGCGCGCCGGCAATCCCCATCAGCCCGCCCATTATGGATGCCGAAATGAGCTTCAATCGCAGTGTCGGAACACCCATGCATTCAGCCGCGGTCTCATCATCCCGGATCGCCGCCAGCCCCTGGCCGATCTTCGAGATACTGAGATAACGTGAAAGCGCTGTCGCGAAAACGGCCAGTATAACCATGACCATGAACAGGAATTCGACATAGCTATCGAAGAAGAAGGAATTCTCCGGCTGCAGGACATAGGTTCCCGCCGCTCCGCCCACATATTCCCAGTTGTTGGCAACTGTTTCAAAGACGATCGCCATGGCCAGTGTTGCAATGGCGAAGTAGACGCCTTTCAGTCTCAAGGTCAGATATCCCGTCCCCAGTCCGATCAAACCGCAAATGCAGGCCGAGGCGACAATAATCAGCGGCAGCGGCAGGGCAAACGCCTTGTTCAGGGCGATGGAGGTGTAGACGCCAACCGCAAAGAATCCGGCACTGCCGAAATTCACATATCCGGTAAAGCCACCCAGCACGTTCCAGGCAACAGCCATGATCAGCCCTTGCAAAACAACATAGACGGCGAAGAAGTAGAACTCATTGTCGACAAAAAACGTAAAGGCATAGCCCAAGGCCAGTACGATCAAAACACCAATCCAGAAACCGTTGATCTTCATACTAGGCCCTACCGAAAATGCCCTGTGGGCGGAATGCCAGCGTCAGCAGCAACAGGCCGAAACTAACCGCGGGTGCCCAGGAAGGACCATAGAAAGTTGAGATCAAGCTTTCCGCGACGCCGATAACGAGAGCTGCCATCAGGGTTCCGGAAATACTGCCCATGCCCCCAAGCACAACAATGGCGAAAGCCCGGCCGATGAACAGGCGACCTACCGAGGGTTCAATCGGCTGGATAATAATCAGCAATGCGCCGGCGATCGCGGCCGTTGCGATAGCTATACCGAGAGCACTCTGCTTAACTTTTACCGGATCAGCCCCCATCAACTGCAAAGCGAGACGATCCTGGGAGACCGCCATAATGGCACGGCCCTGGAAGGTCTTCGACATGTAGAAATAAACCGCAAGGGTTACCACAACGGCAACGATGAACGGTACGGTCATACGCAGGGGAAAGTCGACAAAACCAATTTTCCAGGTCTGACCGATATAGGGGGCCGAGACGAGGCGATAATCGACGCCGAATGTCAGGATCAGGCAAACCTCGATGATAAACATCAGGCCGAAAAAGAAGGCGAGACCGCTGAGCGACTCCTGCCCTGTCCGCTCGAAGCTGTAATAGTAGATCCGATACAAGCCCATGCCTAGAACATAGAAAACCGGGGCAAAAACAAGCCCGATCAGAACCGGATCCAGGCCGAACGTCTCGTTCAGAATGTAGGCGATATAAGCGCCAAAAATGACAATCGTCGGGTGGGCGATATTGACGATATCGAGCTGTCCGAAGGTGATGGACAACCCAAGGGCTACCGCCGCGTAGAACCCCCCGAGAAGCAGGCCCGAAACAACGGCATTTATAAATAATTCTGTCACGTTGTTTCAGGCCCTGTTTTTATGTTCATCGATTCTGAGGATCGATTTGTTCCAATGGTTAGGGATTATTGTTTGTACGGATAGACAATATCACCGGACTTAACCGTTTCGGGATAAAGGACTATACGTTTTCCCGGTTT
>JANQOC010000740.1 GCA_028279265.1 Hyphomicrobiales bacterium | reverse complement strand
AGATCCTCATATTGGGCCGCCTCTAGGCTCTTGGGCCTACTCCAAGCTGGCCCCCTCCAATGCCTTTTGGTATGCCGCTCATCGGCTCAGAAACAACCGCAATAACTGTGTCAGATTCCCTTTTCCCTTGAGGATGCCGTCGCATTGCTGATTTCATGCTGAACAAAATCCAGGCTCAGCGCAAACAGCCGCCATTTGTTCTCAACATACTGGTACTGAAATTCGAAAAGCAATCGAATTGGCGCCGTCGGCATGTAGCCCTTGAGCCGGAAAATTTTCTCAGATCGCAATATCTGTTTCTTTTCGATAACCGGATCGAAAAGTGTCATTTCCTTCAAATCAATCTTGTTGACCTTCAATCCATTGAGCGTGTCGTGAAGGTCCTGCAGGCTGTATTTTTTTTGGAATTCGGGTGCCGACAGAGACCGGAGCACGGCGTAGTTCCCGGAGAGACTCGCATTATTGATCGTGATGATTGTCTGATAAATCAACGAAACCGCCAGCCGTTCCGTTGGCAGGGAAAAACCTAGACTGTCAGAATTTTGGGCACGAACGGAATCTTGGGCCGAAACGACAAAACCGGTGCAAATAATAGTTACTGCTGCAAAAATTCTCAAAAACATGAAACTTTCCCCGCTGACAGCATTTTAGCACCGTTGGATCTGCAGCGGCGGGTTGAGTAGATCTATCCACAGGAAACAAACAAAGTATTCTGAGTGGAGACAGGTGGTTGTTGACCTTTTTTGAAACTAGTCGGCGTCCTGCGGCCAGTCTTCAGACTTGACGACCTCTTTTTCAAATACATCCCTTAACAGTCCGAACTCCTTGACGACACTCTTGACCACATCACCGATACTGACAACTCCGAGCAAAGTATCCTTGTTGACAACCGGCATATGACGAATGCGGTCATCGAGCATGCGCTTCATGAGTTCTTCGGTCCTTGTCAGCGGGGTACATGTGACGACCGGATGATTCATAAGATCCGATGCCGGTTTGTCCAGGACTTCGGTTCCAAGCTCAACGATCCCTCGCACAATGTCCCTCTCGGAAACAACACCGAGCAATTGGCCATTGTCACCGGCAATCATCAGTGCCCCGATATTCTCCCGTTTGAGCTCATGCGCAATCTGACTGATGGTTGTCTCAGGGGGAACTGACAGGACACGATCTCCCTTTTCCTTGATTATATCTGCAACCCGCATCTCTTCATTCTCCTCGTAATTGAATAGATTTCAATTGTGGCTCAGACTTTTTGAACGTCGGTGGTCAGGCCCGCTCCCGGATGATCAACAGCCCATTCCGATAGCTGGCTCTTCAACCAATCAAAGGCTTCATCGACGGAATCGGTCATGTGAAACAGGTGCAGATCTTCCTTGTTGATTGTTCCGTATTCAACCATGGGATCAAAATTTGCGATCTTTGACCAGTAATCTTTACCGAACAAAATGATCGGGAGTTTCCGCCGGATTTTTTCTGTCTGGACGAGCGTCAGAACTTCCATGAATTCATCCAAAGTGCCGAAACCGCCAGGCATGATAACCGCTGCTTTTGCCATGTACACAAGCCAGAACTTGCGCATAAAAAAGTAGTGAAACTCGAACGCCAGATCTTTGGCAATGTATTTGTTCGGATATTGCTCGAAGGGCAGGGAAATATTCATGCCGATCGTATTGCCACCCGCTTCAGAAGCTCCACGATTGGCGGCCTCCATGATGCCCGGACCACCACCGGTAACAACGGAAAATCTATGGGTTCGATGATCCGGTAATCCGAGTTCCTCGGCCCATTTTGTCAGCCGAAATGCAAGTTCCCTGGCCGCATCGTAGTAGACAGACATTTCCAGAAGGCGTTCCGCCTGCAAAATCGCTTTTGAAGTCGGTCGCTTCCTGCTTTTTACCTTTTTGAGATTTTTCCTTGCTTCACTCGGAGAGAGCGTTCGGGCTGACCCGAAGAATACGACCGTATCTTCAATGCCGGCCTCCCGCAGCCGTTTTTCAGGCTCCAGATATTCAGCCATCAAACGCAGGACCCGCGCATCGCGACTTCCGATGAAATCCATGTTTTTAAATGCCTTTTCAGGCTTATGGCGAGGCATAAATCTAATCTCTCCTTGTCAATGGGACGCAAAACCGTGGCAAAAGGTGCGGGATCAGGACACGATCAGGTCGGCGGCCTTTTCCCCAATCATGATGGCCGGAGCATTGGTGTTACCGCTAATGACATCCGGCATTATCGAGGCGTCGGCGACCCGAAGACTATCTACACCGTGAACTCTCAACTGGGAATCAACAACGGCCATTCTGTCCTGCCCCATGCGACAGGTACTCGTGGGATGCCATATGGTCGATGCATTTGCCCGAATAAAATTCTCATAGGACTCGCGCGTGCCAAGAGTCGGACTGGTTCCCGGTTCTGAAATTTCCTCAAACACGGGAGATCTCGCAATTTCGAGATTGCGCTTCAGGAACTCAACTGAAAGATCCATATCACCGGGATCCGAGAGATAGTCAGGGTCGATCAACGGGCGGTCCAGTGGATTCGCTGAAGCGATCCTGACGGTTCCGCGACTCGCGGGCTTACAAACAAATCCTCCGAAATAAACGTTCCCTTGTCCGGGCAAGTGCCGGTACCTCTCCCCGATCCCCGGCGTAAAAACCATTTGCAGTTTCGGGTACGCATCGCCAGGCGCGGCGCGGAGGAAACCACCGACATCCAGGTGCATGGACGTCAAAGCCCCCATCCCTTTTTCCTCGAACTCGCGAATATTCTCTTCAAAACTTTTGCGGCCGAGTTCATATCTTTCCGGCTCTTTCAGCTGTCTAACGATCGGCATACCTCCGAGGTGATCCTGAAGGCCACGTCCCACACCGGGTAGATCGAGAACTACTTCGATACCATGATCTCTGAGTTCTTCCCCGGACCCTATGCCAGACAGCATTAGAATTTGAGGAGATCCGATTGCACCGGCACAGCAGATAGTTTCCCGGTCCGCATGGGCGCGTATGACCTCTTTGCCTTCGCGGAGATAATCGACACCGCAAACTCTTCCTTTTTCAATCACCAGATTGAGGACGAGAGCGTTTTTCTCCAGTGTAAAATTAGACCTCCGGTGTATGGGATCGATATAAGCCCGGGCCGTACTCCACCGTTTACCCGCATTGGTGGTCTGTTGAAAATACCCACAACCCTCCTGAACCTGACCGTTGAAATCGGCGTTGAGCGGAATGCCGACGGATTGCGCGGCTTCAAGATAAACCTCATAAAGCGGATGCGGAGAGGAGAGTGTTTCGACGGTTAGCGGCCCATCCTGTCCATGAAAATCATCCGCAAATGTCCGGTTGGACTCCGCCTTCCTGAAATACGGAAGCACACTGTCATAATCCCAACCGGTATTTCCTAATTGCGCCCAATGATCATAGTCGCCTTTGTTGCCGCGAACATAGACCATGTAATTCAGAATGCTGGTACCACCAACCGCACGCCCTCTCGGATACGGAATCCTTCGGTCATTCAGCTGTCTTTGCGGCTCTGTCTTAAAGGCCCAGTCAAGATTGGTATCCTGCAGATGCGGGGCAGCTCCGGGAATATCCGTAAATCGGTTGCGGGCTTCGTCACCGGATTCTATCAGCAGGACCCGACAGTCGGCTTGTTCACTCAGCCGATTGGCGACGACGCAGCCAGTGGAACCTGCACCTATGACGATGTAATCAAAAGCCATCAATGAATTCCCTTTCGGATTCACCCCTGAAATGGAAACCGTCGATCGATCACGTTGATGGACCGAAATATTTCAAAGCATAATCGAAGATCCAGATGGCAACAAATGTCGCCAGGATACCCCAATGCCGTCTCGCCAGACTCCGATATTCCATCGGCAGTGAGAACAGCATCGCTATGGGTAAAACTATAAGAAAAGGCCAAACGGGATAAGAGACGATCAGGAATTGGATCGTTTTACCCACAGTTGCGTGCAAGGCGCTCAAATCCATGCCAACGGACCGTGAGAGATTTGCGACAATTCTCGCTTCCCCCAGAAAAAATGCGTTTGAGGATATCTGCTTTTTATCAAATAGCAGAAGTTCCGATACGCCATCCGCAAGCTCATCACCTGAAATCCTCAGGAACATGAGGCACTCCCGGATGTCACTCTCAAAGCCCCGCTCCTGCCGCATCCTGGAAAGCACACGATCAATGCCCTGTTCGGGAGCTATTCGCGCGGCATCCAGGAATTCATCCAGTGCCCGGTCAATGCGCACCCGGCAATTGCTCTGATCTTGTAATCCCGGAAAAATCTGAACCTTCACGTCCTGCAGATCCGACCGGCTCTGACCTGTGAGCGCCTTACCGCTCCATATTGTTGTCGCCGTAATGAGTCCGATCGCAACCAAATACAAAGCCAGATTCCGCAAGCCGGTGGTTCCGGAATGGATTCGCCTGACCGTCGACAGTGTGTTGTAAAGTAAGAGCAACAAGAAAGTCAGCACCAGCGCGTCGTGGAAGTTTTCCGGGAAGCCGAACGGCAGAATACTCCAAACCTCGGAAACAGACCCGGATACATACGCGGCAGCTTCCTTGGTCCAATCTGACGATTCAAACAGAGGGGAAGCGAGCACGAACAAAACCACTCCCGCAGCCAGCATGCCAATCAATGAAAGCGATTGAGATCTCAGTTTCCTCCAGAAAAATTTTGTCTTCGTGGGTTTGGGGACGACCTTTTCAACGGCCTCCAGGACATTTTTTAAATCTTCTGTCTGTTTTCCCGATTTGGCCGGAAACAGAATTTTATTGTCAACGGATTCCTTGATATCCGCTTTAATGTACTCCGATTTAATAGATTCAACGCTCCAGGCAACGACGACTGTTTTCGCACTTTCGCGCTGCTTCTGAATCTCTTTTTTAACATCCTCTTCGCTGTCAAACGGCTTGAGCCACCAGACCGAATACCCCTGAGCTTTCAGGAAAGACGCAAGTTTTGAAACCTGTTCGTGATCCAGCTTGGAATAGGAAATGAAAATGTCGGCCACAGAAATTTCACTCTGAGTTTGTCTTGGATGTCATGTTTGGAGATGAATTCTGCATATTTTATAGATCGAGCGCCATTAAACGAATGCTGCAACAGGGGGCAAGAATTGTAAATTGGCGAATAGCGAATTGCTTAATCAGGCAAACGAGTATTCACAATTTACAACCTTGACGGCTTTCATATATAGCCCGGAAAAATTGCCTGAATTAGGCAAACAAATATCGCTGTCTGAAAGGCCCTGTCGCGGGCATTTAGGAAAATCGGATGTGACTGCTTTCCAGTCACGTTAATTTCAGTTCTCATGTTAACACAGTTTGCACGAATTTTTTCCGGGAGCTGAAGAATTCGTGCAATCCATAGCCAAAGCCGCATATAATTACGGTTACAGTTCGTTCCTCAGGGATTTCAAACGAGTCCCAAGAGAGCAGGGCTCACCAGGCTTATTCCATAAGCCACCAAAGATGTTTTAAGCATCGGTCCGATTAACAAAAAACCGGGTACTTGAATTGAAAAGGGTGGGGAGACTAATACTGGGCTTCGGTCGATGGTTCGGGTTGGGGCGAACCTTTACACTGATCCTTCTCATAATAATCGTGCAGATTCGGGTGATCGATCCGGCACCGTTGCAGACGTTACGGCTGAAAACATTTGACGTCTATCAGACAATATTGCCACGGGATTTGAAAGCAGGGCCTGCGGTCATTGTCGATGTGGATGAAAAGAGTCTGAAAAATCTCGGCCAATGGCCCTGGCCCCGTACCCTTGTTGCGGATTATCCCCAAAACTACTTATCTTGTTATCCCTAAAACTATCTTAGTTATCCGTTATTCCTATAATTATTTA
>JANQOC010000733.1 GCA_028279265.1 Hyphomicrobiales bacterium | reverse complement strand
TGGCCGCGAGTTTTTTCACATCCGCTGCTTCGACATCGCCGGCAATCACCACAATCGCATTTTTCGGCGCATAGAATTTTTTGTAGAACGCCACGGCATCGGCGAGGTTAAGCTGGCGAATTTCATGCTCCCAGCCGATGACCGGAAGTCCGTAGGGGTGAGCCACGTAAAGCGATGCCAGCATTTGTTCGTTCAATATACTGGAAGGATCGTTTTCCACCCGGGAGCGTCTTTCCTCCAGCACCACCTTCCTTTCGGTCACCACATCTTCTTCGTTGAGCCGCAGGTTCACCATCCGATCAGCTTCCATTTCCATTACAAGTGGAAGCCTGTCCTTGGCGACACGCTGAAAATAGGCTGTGGCATCCTGACTGGTGAAGGCGTTGTCCTGACCGCCATTGCGGGCAATAATTTTTGAGAATTCACCCGGTTCTATTTTCTCCGTACCTTTAAATAGAAGATGTTCAAGAAAATGTGCGATCCCCGACTTCCCCGGGGGTTCGTCTGCGGCTCCGACCCTGTACCAAACCATGTGTGTAACAACGGGCGCCCGGTGGTCCTCAATCACAACGACTTTGATGCCGTTATCGAGTGTGAACTCGGAAATTTCGGATGTAGCCTGAGCAGGCGCGGTCATAATGTTCATAGTGGCTACCAGTATTGTGAAGAACCCGAGAAATCCTAATCTGAAATATACACCTGTCCGGGAAGTTCGCATCATTTGCTTCATCCTAAGTTTACGGCGCTGAAAGCTGACATAACACCAAGGTTCCGTTGAAATGACGTTATCTGCAGGGCTGTCAGAGGTCGTTTCTGGAAGCTATGGTTAAAAGACTCTTGGACTAATGGATCATGTCACCCTGACATGGGCAATTGTCAAGCGCATGCAACCCCAAACCAGGGCCTCATAACAGCAACGTTATCAGGAAATACTGTGATTAGCCGAGAAATATCAACAGGATCGTATCTAGGGGGCACCAATATTAAATTTCGTTAAGAAATTAGTTGGTCGGGAAATCACTGTCTTCGTCGGATTCCGCCTTGCGATACTTGTCGTTGACTTTCTTATTCTTGAACAGGCGCGATTCCGTCGGATCCTCACCGGTTAAAGCCAGTTGCCGCAGCCGTTCCTCTTCGGAAATCTTCGGTTCCTTGTTCGCATCGAGTTCGGCTTCAATCGCCCTGGCCTGCTTATCGGGATCGTTGGGCCACTGTTCCGCTGCAGCCACAGCTTTGTTGGAGCCAGGCTGTGGGAGGTTTTTCACATTCGGAGGTGCAACAAGAGGTCCCCGTTCAGACATTTGGGGTTCCACATCCTGCTTTTTGCCGATGCCCAGCGTTTCGGCGACCAATTCGCCGCCGGGCATGTTCAATTCTACATCATAACCGCAGCCGCTAAGGCCAAAAAACAACAAAATAGCCGCTAAACTCCAAAATTTCTTTCTCAGATTTGTCATGAAGCTTTGCCCGTAGTCCCCTGGATTTTCTGCAATTTTTCTACCAAAGCGACTTGTATACCTGCTTTGTTGGTCAGCAATAGACGTCGTTTTAGGCTTTTTTGCGACTCTCTATGAGCAAATCATACAGGAGTCCAATGACACCGGCAACTATAGCGACGTCGGCGATATTGAAAACATACCAATAAAATCCGAACGCATGGAGGGAGAAAAAATCGGCCACGGCACCGTAAACGAGCCTGTCGATCGCATTTCCAAGTGCGGCGCCAATGATAAGTCCCAGCGAAACCGCGGATAATCGTGTTTCGCTGCGGGCCAGGACTATGAGCAGGATCAGGCAGGCCACAATCGACAATCCCACAAGAAATAAGCGTCCGGCCTCAGAATCCTGTTGAAACAGGCCGTAGCTGATACCCCGGTTCCAGACCATGACCAGATCAAAAAACGGTGTAATCCGAACTATTCCCTTCTCGGCAATATCAAAAACATGGAGCATCCATGTCTTGTGAATCTGATCGATCACAAGCGCACCCAGTGCAAATATGAGCCCCCAGAGACTGAACCGTCCCCAAACAAATGTCATTGATCTGCCACTCCTCTTGGCCGTTCAGAATGTTCCGGCTGCTCGGGATCCCTGCAAGTCACGCAGGGCGCAAGGAGTCTATCCATACATCAGGTGCCGTTCGCTTTGTCGAACTGGCGAACGGCTTCCGCATCTCTCAAGCTGAGTTCGGGAAACTCCTGATCGGTTCCGACATCCTCGCCGATTTTCCAGGAACGAGCGCATTTTCTGCCCTGAGCCATCTGGCTTACGACACCGACACCGGCGACGTCCTCCAGAGTGAAAGCCTCCGCCGGAACTGATTGATCACTCAGGCTGGCCTGGCTGGTGATGAATACTTCCGCAAGGTCGACGGTTTCCAGAACTTTTTTAAGCGCGGGATCTGTAATGTAAACCACAGGTGCTGCTTCAAGGCTGGAGCCGATACGTTTTTCCTGCCGCTCGATTTCGAGAGCGCCGGTGACCACGCGCCGCACCATGCGGATTTGCCGCCAGCGTTCAGCCAGTGCATCGTCTTTCCAGTCCCCGGGTATTTCGGGAAACTGGCACATATGCACCGAAGCCTTGTCATCCGGATTTCGCGCCAGCCAAGCTTCCTCCATTGTAAAACAAAGGATGGGTGCCAGCCAGGCGGTAAGGCAGTTGAACAGATGGTCGAGCAATGTAAGCGATGACCTGCGCGCGATGCTGTTCAGCGGATCGCAATAGAGCGCGTCCTTCCGTATATCAAAGTAGAAGGCCGAGAGTTCAACCGTGGAAAAGTGAAACAGGGCCTGGAAAACACGTTTGAAGTCGAAATCATTGTAGGCCTGGCGAACCAGGATATCGAGCTCACAAAGTCGATGCAGCATATAACGTTCGAGTTCCGGCATATCCCCGTGCGCAACTTTGTCGGTTGCCTGAGCGTGGGCCAGGTTCCCAAGCAAAAAGCGGATCGTGTTCCTGATTTTTCGATAGCCGTCGACATTTGTCTTGATGATTTCCGGCCCGATACGCAGGTCCTCGGAATAATCCGAACTCAGCGCCCACATGCGCAGGATTTCCGCGCCGTTCTGCTTGATGACATTTTGCGGGGCAACGATATTTCCCAGCGACTTCGACATTTTCCGGCCGTCTTCGGCCATCACAAATCCATGAGTTAGAACGGCGTCATAGGGAGCCCTGCCCCGTGTCCCGCAGGATTCCAGAAGCGAAGAGTGGAACCAGCCACGATGCTGATCCGATCCCTCCAGATAAAGGGAAGCCGGCCATTGCAGTTCCTCGCGATCCTCAAGGACGAAGCTGTGGGTTGAACCGGAGTCAAACCAGACATCCAGAATGTCGGTGACCTGCTCCCAGTCTTCGGGTTTGTTGACCAGCCCCTCCAGGAATCGCTGTGCCGCGTCCGGCTGAAACCAGGCGTCCGCCCCCTCTTCGGCGAAAGCGGTAGTGATGCGATCAATAAGCGCCTTGGACTTATCGAAGTCACGTCCCGGTATAACCTGCCCCGACTCCTTGTTGACGAATACGGTTATGGGCACGCCCCAGGCGCGCTGGCGGGAGATAACCCAATCGGGCCGGTG
>JANQOC010000706.1 GCA_028279265.1 Hyphomicrobiales bacterium | reverse complement strand
TCATCTGGCCGAAGTCTGGCGATCAATGTCCGGCGCGCACATACATCTGGCTGCGGAAATTACCGCTGGCGGACTACCTGATCTTGACGCCGGGAGTTGCCACGTCATCGAGGATATCGACCGGGGACAGCTCGACGAAACGGCTCTGTTTCACCTGCTTAATCTCGGCAAGGAATATGACCTCGATTTAATGATCACCGCAAAGAGCCTGCCGGGAACCTGGGATATCAAACTCCCGGATTTGCGTTCGCGTCTGCGCTCCATCCCTTACGTATCCATAGAAGCCCCGGATGACTTATTGCTGCGGGCGACAATGGTCAAACTGTTTTCGGATCGCCAGCTCGAAATCTCTCCGGAAGTTGTCAACTATCTTGCCCTGCACACGGATCGAACCATGTCCGCTGTGCGGGATGCGGTGGAAATTCTCGATCGGACGGCGCTTGCAAAGAAAAGAAAAATCACCCGAAACCTGGTGCGGGAAATCCTGAAGCCTGACGGTTAACCTTAATGATATTTCGTTTTTATCGTCCAATTCCCTGAATTTTCGAAATTTAATCAACTGAACATTACCCATTGGCAATAATGTTTGGCTAAAATAGTTTTATAATCCAAGATCCCTGATAGGAATGGCGGGGAGCAACCGGCTCAATGGGAGATCGCGGGAGCCGCAATAGAGTTCGAGTTGACCATGAAACAACAGGAATATTCCCCCAAATCGGCCAAACCGGATGCGTCAAAGGCGCCGCCGAAGACAGCAGCAAAGACCGCCGCCAAGCCGACTTATGAGGGACCTTCAAGGTTCTTCAACCGTGAACTTTCCTGGCTTGAATTTAATAAGCGTGTGCTCGAGGAGTCACTCAACCTGAATCATCCCCTGCTCGAGAGGCTTCGCTTCCTGTCGATCTCGGCATCCAACCTGGATGAGTTCTTCATGGTGCGGGTCGCCGGTCTCAAGGCGCAATTGCAAGCCGGTGTCGATACGATTTCTCAAGAAGGGCTTACTGCGGGGCAGCAGCTTGAGCGCATCAACGCCTCCGTTGACCAGCTTTCCGGCAAGCAGCAAGAACGATGGAGAGACCTCAAGGAAGAACTCAACCGGGCGGGTATCAAACTTGTCGAAGCAGCTTCGCTGAAAGCCCCCGAGCAAAAATGGCTGAATGATTATTTTCTGAAGCATTTGTTTCCGGTATTGACCCCCATCGCCATTGATCCGGCGCATCCGTTTCCGTTCATCCCGAACTTCGGACTGACACTGGGATTGGAGCTGGTCAATGAAAAACTCGGGCGTACCATGAACGCCTTGCTGCCATTGCCGCATCAGATCAAACGTTTTGTCAGACTCCCGGATATGGGTAACCGGCCACGGAAGTCAAAGCAGGCAACCGTCCGTTTCGTGACAATGGAATCTATCGTAAGCCTGTTCGTCTCACAGCTTTTCCCGGGCTACAGGGTTCAGGGGTTCGGGGCTTTCCGGGTGCTGCGAGACAGTGATATCGAAATTCAGGAAGAAGCCGAGGATCTCGTCAGACTGTTTGAATCGGCCCTGAAGCGTCGGCGGAGAGGATCGGTCATTCGCCTCGAAATCGATTCGGCCATGCCGGTGAGCTTGCAGCGGTTCGTCGCCCAGGAGCTCGAAGTCCGGGCTGATGAAGTAACCATTCAGCACGGGCTGCTGGGGCTGAGCAGCACGACCCAGCTAATTGTCTCCGAGCGCACAGACCTGAAATTCAGTCCCTTCAACGCCCGGTTCCCGGAGCGTATCCGGGATCACGGCGGAGATTGTTTTGCCGCGATCCGGGAAAAGGAGTTTGTGGTTCATCACCCCTACGAATCATTTGATTCCGTGCTGCAGTTTCTAAAGCAGGCCGCTGCCGATTCAAATGTGGTGGCCATTAAGTGGACCCTTTATCGAACCAGTGACAACTCACCCATCGTTCGCGCCCTTATGGAAGCAGCGGAGTCCGGAAAGTCGGTTACCGCCGTCATCGAACTGAAAGCCCGGTTCGACGAAGAAGCGAACATTCGCTGGGCCCGGGACCTGGAGAGTGTGGGCGTGCATGTTGTCTATGGTTTCATCGAACTGAAAACACATGCGAAACTCAGCCAGATCGTGCGACGCGAAGGGGACGGGTTGAAAACCTATTGTCATATAGGGACGGGAAACTACCATCCGGATACAGCGAAAATTTACACGGATTTATCCTATTTTACGGCCGATCCGAATATCGGGCTGGATGTCGCCCGTATGTTCAATTTTGTCACGGGATACGCGGAACCCACGGATCTGGAAAACCTGTCCGCATCGCCTTACGGCCTCAGGAAAAAGATTGTTGAAAATATTGCCAACGAAATTAAATTTGCCGAGCAGGGAAAGCCCGCCGGCGTCTGGATGAAGATGAATTCCCTGGTGGATCCTGAGGTTATCGACAAGCTCTATGAAGCCAGTGCGGCTGGCGTCAATGTGGAGTTGATTGTTCGTGGAATCTGCTGTTTGCGACCGGAAGTGCCCGGATTATCTGAAAATATTCGGGTTAAAAGCATTGTTGGCCGGTTTCTGGAGCATGCGAGAATTTATTGCTTCGGAAATGGTTTTGAACTTCCCTCGCGTGAGGCTCTTGTATATATCTCTTCGGCGGATATCATGCCGAGAAATCTGGATCGACGAGTCGAAACTATGGTTCCCATTCAAAACCCAACGGTCCATGAGCAGATTTTGGATCAGATTATGGTCGCTAACTTGCGGGACAACCAGCAGAGCTGGCGCGTCAAGTCAGATGGTTCGGCGCAGCGCATAAAACTGAAAACCGGAGAAGAAATATTCAACGCTCATGAGTATTTCATGAACAACCCAAGTCTTTCTGGTCGCGGTGAGGCGCTCAAGGACCACATGCCTCCGAGATTTACGGCCCGCCACAAGGTGGGTTCCTGACCCGTGCTCACGCGCGCCCATTCCGGTTCCGAGGCCTTGCAACCTGTCGCGGTTGTCGATATCGGTTCGAACTCCGTCCGGCTTCTCGTTTACGAGGGAAACTGGAGAAGTGCACCACCCCTGTACAATGAAAAGGTTCTCTGCGGTCTCGGCAGGTCGCTTTCAAGTACGGGCAAGATGTCGTCTGACAGTATAGACCGGGCTCTCAAGGCCCTGACCCGATTCCGGGCTATCGGCCAGCAGCTCGGTGTTCAACAAATCAGCGCCGTCGCAACCGCCGCCGCCCGGGATGCCAGCAACGGCGCGGAATTTATCAAGAAAGCGTCCGCTATCATCGGTACCGATATTGATATACTCACCGGCAAGCGCGAAGCGGAACTGGCAGCGAAAGGCATTATTTCCGGAT
Source organism: Hyphomicrobiales bacterium (assembly GCA_028279265.1). GTDB lineage: Bacteria > Pseudomonadota > Alphaproteobacteria > Rhizobiales > CAYWUX01 > JANQOC01. Next base: position 2,925 of record JANQOC010000706.1, on the reverse strand, counting down.
TTCACAAAGTGGACGGCATAGCCGGAGACCTCGGCGGCGGCAGTCTCGAAGTTACCGACATCGAAAATCATAAATTCGGCAGCGGAGCCACCTCACCGCTCGGATGTCTGCGGCTCATGGATGAGTCCTCGCAAAGAATTTCCAAAGCCGCAAAAATTGTCGATGCGGAATTTGAGAAATTACCGTGGCTCAGGGACGGTAAAGGGCGCCCGTTTTTCGCCATCGGCGGAACGTGGCGCGCTTTTGCGAAACTGCACATGGCCCAGTTCAACTATCCCCTCAGGGTCATGCACAACTACCGGTTACGCAGATCGAACGCGATAGAATTTGCGCGTCTCATTCGCAATCTGTCGCCGGCCAGTCTTGCAGGCATTGAAAGGGTCGCCAAGGCGCGAAGGGAAACGGTTCCCTTTGGAGCGCTGGTTCTGGAAAAACTGCTGGAGCGGGTGCAGCCCTCGGAAGTTATCATTTCCGCCTATGGGTTGCGGGAAGGGTTGCAATATGAGCAACTGTCGGATGCGGAGCAAAAACGGGATGTTTTGATTTCGCTCTGCGAAGATCTTGCTGATCTGCGGGCACGATCACCGCAGCACGCGCGAGAACTCTTCGGGTGGACCGATCCCTTGTTTGGAAATGACGGTTTTGAAGAAAACGACGACGACCGGCGTCTTCGCCATGCCACCTGCCTGATTTCCGACATAGGTTGGCGTGCCCATACGGAATATCGGGCCGAACAGAGCCTGTCGATGATATCACGGGGTCCCATGGCCGGAATTGATCACAAGGGGCGTATCCGTATGGCGCTTGCCGTCTATTTTCGCCATCGCGGTCAGTTGAAAACCAGCCAGTTGCCGGAAATCGCCAAATTGCTGGATCGCAGGGAATTAAAACACGCGCGCATCCTGGGGGCGGCGATCCGTACCGCGCATATGATTTCCACAAGTATGCCGAATGTGGTGGTCAACACGCCGATTTTCTCAAAAAAAGGGAAAGTGGTCCTTAAATTACCGCCTCCCTATCATATTCTGGATGGCGAAAGGTTGCGCCGGCGGCTGTCATCCCTGGCCAACCTCCTCGATTGCGACTATGAAATCGACACATTTGACCCGAATGCAGACAAAACGGCTGCGCGTGCATAAATCCAGAAGACACATACTGTTTCGCATTAACAGTATTTTGCAGGTAACGCCCTAAAGTTGTGAAACTTATTGAGATCAATAGATTTTTGAGATGTGTCCAGCTGCAGACTAAGGTAATTTGAAGAATTATGGCTGACGATCCTTATTCCGTTCTCGGATTATCCAAATCCGCTTCAGATGCCGAAATTCGCAGCGCCTACAAGCGTCTGGTCAAGGAACTGCACCCGGACGTCAATCCTGATGACAAGGTCTCTGAAGAGCGCTTCAAAAAGGTATCGGCGGCCTTCGCCATATTGGGCGACAAAGAGAAGCGTGCCAAATTCGACCGTGGAGAAATTGATGCCTCGGGACAGGAAAGGGTTCAGAACCCCTTTTTCCGCCAGGGGGCCGGTGGCGCGCGGCAAACTCATTTTGGTCAGGGTGGATTTGCTGATTTTTCCGAGATATTCGGGGATATGTTCGGTCAGACCGGGGCCAGTACCCGACCGCGACCGGCGGAGAACCGAGACATTCGCTATCGCCTTGACGTCGAATTCATGGAAGCGGCCGTGGGGGCCAAGAAACGAATTGTCCTTCCTGACGGTGGCACCCTGGATCTCAATGTTCCCGCAGGTGTCGCCGACGGGCAAACATTACGGTTGAAAGGCAAGGGTCAACCGGGACGAGGCGGTATGCCTGCCGGTGATGCCCTCATTGAAATTACCGTGCTTCCGCACCAAATGTTCGAGCGCAAGGGACTGGATATTTGGGTCGACCTGCCGATCACCGTTTACGAAGCCATCCTTGGTGCGAAAGTCGAGGTCCCCACAATTGCGGGACGCGTCTCCATTACGATCCCGAAGGACTCAAGTAACGGTCAGGTTCTACGTCTGAAAGGGCAGGGTATCAAGGTCACCAAAGGCAACAAGGTCGGAGACCAGCATGTTCGCCTGATCGTCGAACTGCCGAAAAAAAACGATCCCCGTTTGAACGACTTGTTGGAGACCTGGAAAAAGAAATTCGCTTACGATCCTAGAAAAAACAGCTAGTCGATAAGGCTGGGCTTGGAAACCGGTTTTTTCTGGGTAACTCGCATCAGGCGAATTCGACCGCCATTGATTCCCAGGCAAAGCTCCCCGCGTTTGATGGCCAGGGCATCGTTTCCAAACAGTTTTCTGCGCCAGCCCCTGAGTGCCGGTACATCTGCCTCGTCATCAACGGCAATCTTTTCCAGGTCTTCGGCATTGGCGATGAGTTTGGTCGCCACGCCGCTATGACTGGATACGGCCTTTAGGAGAACGCGCAGAAGATCGATGATCGGACCGACATCATGACTTGGTGGTGGCGTTCTTTTAATGGGCGGAAGGGATTTGGGATCACGTTCCAAGCCCGCCTTGACGGCATCGAGAATATCCCGGCCACGGTTGGAATTGGCCATGCCATCGCTCATTGTGCGCAATTTGGCTAGATCTTCCTTGTTCCGTGGGATCTGATTAGCGATATCATAAATGGCCTCGTCTTTTATGACCCGGCGTCGCGGCACATCCTGCCTTTGGGCCTCAGCTTCCCGCCAAGCGGCAACCTCCATGAGCACGGCAAGATTTTTAGGGCTCTTCACCCTGAGTTTGAGGCGTTTCCAAGCCAGCTCGGGGAGCAACTGGTAGGTTTCGGGATTGGTCAGAATTCCCATCTCTTCATCGAGCCAGGAGGCGCGCCCAGAATTATTGAGCTGCCGGGTTAGCTCGAGGTAGATATCCCTGAGATGGGTTACGTCTCCAATGGCGTAGTTCAACTGCTGGTCCGACAG
>JANQOC010000700.1 GCA_028279265.1 Hyphomicrobiales bacterium | reverse complement strand
AATATTTTCAACTGATCCAATGTCATGATCGACTCATCAATAAAATCGATTAATTATAGAGATATAATCAATTAATTGGAACAAGTTCCTTGTTTCGTGATCAGGTTTAAGTGTATGATTTTAGGCACTATTGATGAACAAATCGGGATTTCCCATGAGTGAGGCAAAAAAACCAGTACACGTTCCTGACGGAAAGTCGCGTTATTTCGAGACGCGGCAAATGAAGCCAACTGACAAGGGATTTGTCGGTTATGAGACTGTCTGGGAACCATTCCACAAGGTCGTGGAATACGAAACACCGAAAAAACCCTAGGAACCGGAATAAACAAGGCGCGGGGGGCCGTCGTTTCTGCTGCCTCCCCTTCGGGCTGATCGGGTTTGACCCTGGTCTGATTTTATTAGCTCAAGCTCCTAATCTTAGAGAGAACAAGTGACTGTAAATCCATGATGAATCCTTTCTCCACACTTTCCGGCTCCATTCCGGAATCGGTTATGCAGATCTACATTATCGCGATGCTTGTGCTGGTGGTGCTCGGCACCGTCATCGATATCGTGCATAAGAAGAGTGCCGAGTACTTCTTTGAAAACTCCCGCAAGGCCAAAGAAGCGCGTGTCCGAACGCTCGACAGCTCCGAGGTGAGGTCGATCGTCGCCAAGACGATTGCTTCCGACGTTCTGACTTCCGCAGAATTTTGCAACCCCCATAGGAGAGTGGCACATCTGCTCACCATGTACGGGTTTATATTCTTTATTCTGGCCTCGGTTGTTATGGTGTTTTTCTACCCGACATCCGGAAGTGCAACACCCTGGTTATGGTCATTCCTGTGGCATATCGGGGCACTCATGGTTTGTGTCGGAGGCTTCTGGTTTTGGTTCGTCATACGCGTCGATGTTTCTGCTGAAGCCAATCCATGGTATCACCTCGTTCGCGCGGATCTCTTTATCCTGTCACTGCTGGCCACCAATCTGTTCGGATTACTCTGGTCCATAACACAGGCCTCTGGAATGAGCGGTTTAAGCGTCTTCTTCCTGGTCCTGTTTATAATTTCCAGCCTGGTTTTGTTTGGCGGTGTGCTGTGGTCGAAGTTCGCCCACATGTTCTTCAAGCCTGCGGCTGCCATCCAGAAGCGGATCGCCGAGGCCGATGGATCCCTGGACAATCTGCCTGAACCCGCCGACCGGACCGATCCGGCAAGTCGGGACAGGCATTCAATGGAGCTCCTCAGGGATGCGCCTCTCAATATGGGTCTCGGTATCAAACGAGAAAAACCACAACATTACTAGTATTAAGCTCACCGCCTTAGTGCGACAGATCAAAGAGGACTTCTTTAATGCCAACGTTTGTTTACATGACCAGGTGCGACGGTTGTGGACACTGTGTCGACATTTGTCCGTCGGATATTATGCATATTGATAAGACTTATCGCCGTGCATACAACATCGAACCGGATATGTGCTGGGAGTGTTATTCCTGCGTTAAAGCCTGTCCTCAAAATGCCATTGACGTGCGGGGATATGCCGATTTCGCTCCTCTGGGCCACAGCGTCCGTGTGCGCCGCGAAGAGGAAAAAGGTACGATCGCATGGCGAATTAAGTTCCGCGACGGTACGGAGAAAAACTTTCTTTCACCCATTACAACAAAGCCGTGGGGCACCGGCATCCCGCAGCTGTCCGATGTGCAAGCGCCAAGCCAGGAGATGCGGGAAAGTCAGTTGCTTTACAATGAACCCAAATATATCCGCATGGACGAAGGTGGTTTACATACCCTGGAATCAAACGGGTTGACGTTGAAAAAGGGAGTTTACTACTGATGGCCTATAAAACCATCATCGAAGACGGCATTGATGTTCTTGTCGTTGGCGGTGGCCTGAGTGGTAGCGGTGCAGCCTGGGAAGCCAGGTTCTGGGGTCAGGATAAGAAAATCATCGTCGCCGAGAAAGCCAATATCGATCGCTCGGGTGCTGTCGCACAGGGACTTTATGCGATCAATTGTTACATGGGAACGCGCTGGGGTGAGAACAATCCCGAAGACCATGTGCGTTATGCGCGTATCGACCTTATGGGGCTGGTGCGAGAAGATTTGCTGTTCGACATGGCCCGCCACGTGGATTCCACAGTGCACCAGTTTGAAGAATGGGGCCTGCCGATCATGAAGAACCCGGAAACGGGAACTTATCTGCGTGAAGGGCGATGGCAGATCATGATCCATGGCGAATCCTACAAACCGATCGTGGCCGAAGCTGCAAAGAAATCTGCTGACGAGGTATTCAACCGAATTTGCGTGACACATTTGCTGATGGATGACGCCAAAGATAACCGTGTGGCGGGCGCCATTGGATTCAATGTTCGGACAGGAAACTATCATGTCTTCAAATCGAAGACTGTAATCGTCGCTGCCGGCGGTGCGTCCAACATATTCAAGCCGCGTTCCGTTGGGGAAGGCGCAGGCCGGACCTGGTATGCCCCCTGGTCATCCGGATCTGCCTATGGGCTGATGATCGATGCCGGCGCCAAAATGACCCAGATGGAAAACCGGATTGTTCTGGCGCGCTTCAAGGACGGTTATGGTCCGGTGGGAGCTTATTTCCTGCATCTGAAAACGTATACGCAAAACGGGCTGGGCGAAGAATATGAGTCCAACTGGTGGCCTGATCTACAGAAAATGGTCGGGAAGGAATATCTGGATCCGGAGGTTTCTCACCTCACCCACAGACCCATTCCCACTTGTTTGCGGAATCATGCGCTGATCAGCGAGGTGAATGCCGGCCGCGGACCTATTCACATGGTGACCATGCAGGCCTTCCAGGATCCGCATCTGGAAGAGGTCGGCTGGGAGAATTTCCTGGGAATGACGATCGGGCAGGCCGTATTGTGGGCCTCGACCGATGTGGATCCCAAGAATGAAAATCCGGAACTGACCACATCCGAGCCCTATGTCATGGGTTCCCATGCAACCGGTGCAGGAGGTTGGGCCAGCGGACCGGAGGATGTCTCACCACCTGAATATTTCTGGGGCTATAACCGGATGATGACTGTTGAAGGATTATTCGGCGCCGGTGATGCGGTCGGCGGCACCCCCCATGCCTTTTCGTCCGGTTCCTTTACCGAGGGCCGCTTAGCCGCAAAAGCCGCCTGTAAATATATCGATGACGGCAAGGCAAATGGCATATCCGTTTCCGACAAGCAGATCGAAGACCGAAAAACGGAGATCTATGCGCCGTTGGAGCGATATAAGAAATACAGAAATGAAATCGTGGCGGGGACCGTAAGCCCCAGCTACATCCATCCAAATCAGGGCTTGGATCGACTACAGAAGCTAATGGATGAATATTGCGGCGGTGTTACCGTCAGCTATATGACGAACGAAAAACTCCTTAACATCGGATTGAAAAAGCTCAAGATCATGGAAGAAGATCTCGATTGCCTGGGTGCAAAAGATCTGCATGAACTGCTTCGTTCCTGGGAGTTGAAGCACCGTCACCGTACTGCGGAATGTGTGATGCAACACACCCTGTTCCGCAAGGAAACACGGTGGCCCGGTTATTATTATCGTGGTGATGCGATGAAAGTGGATGACGAGAATTGGCATGTGCTGACCGTTTCCCGGCGAGATCCGGAGACCGGCGAATACACCATGGAAAAAGCACCCTGCTATCACCTCGTAGGTGAGGAAGAAGAAAAAGCCGCGGCGCAATGAGCCCACCCGCCAACATAACTCAAAAAAGCGATGAGGAAATAGTTTCTCTTGCCAATCCGATGTGGCTCAACCTGGTCAAGTGTTCCAACTCGGGCGACTATGGCGAGTTCGTGGAAGGATTTTCGGAATCCCTGAGGCTAGCCCTGAATGAAGTTGAAGTGGGGAGACAGTTTGCCACGAGCGAGCTCACTCGGAATTTGGAGGAAGATGCCGATTACCTCGGTATAATTCGCCGGGGGGAGCATGTAACGGTACTTTACAGGCAACGCAGCACCAAAAATGAAGGGGAATGGCTGGGAAGATTGGTGCTCGGCTATGAAGGAGATGAGGTAAAAATTTTTGGCGCCTCTATCTTCTAGATAATGCGATCCGGCATGAACGAAGTCATTCAAATCGATAAGTTTGTTGAAATCATTTATAAGGTGATCGATCAAAAAACCGGCAAGTTCCTCACCGGGATCGAATTTCCTCTGGGTTATGTTCATGGCCGCAACGACGTGCTCGCCCCTCATGTGCTCAAGCAGTTAGAGGGAAAGTCGAAAGGCGATATCATCGAAGTCGCATTGGACTCCGATAGTCTTTTCGGTCCGAGGGATGAATCGCTGGTGTTCACGGATCGGATCGAAAATGTTCCCGAAGAGTACCGGGAAGTCGGCATGACTATCACGACAGAGAATGAGAAGGGTGAGGTCCGGAATTTTATTGTTACCCGGATGGATGATGAGACATTGACTGTTGACGGTAATAATCCACTTTGTGGCCGGGATGTCATGTTCAAGCTTGAGGTCCTCTCCGTGAGAGACGCGACCGAAACAGAAATACAGGCGGGTGGTGCGGTAACCGACGACGTAGATATCGATGACAGTTTAAAAAGACCGATCTAGTTTATCGGGGTGTAGCCGCAATTTTACTGATTTACAGAATTGTTGCCTTTGTAGAGGATTTGCCATGACCCAACTTGTAGCTCCGCACAATTCCGAACACGTAAAGCCGCTTTTGTTACCCGAGGCCGAACGTAGCGAGGCGGTCAAACGGGCAGAAGAACTACCCAGGGTCCCCCTGGACTCGCGGGCGGTTTCAGATGTGCTGATGTTTTCCATGGGAGCATACACGCCGCTTGATGGTTTCATGGGACATGACAGTTGGAAAGGTGCCTGCGCAGACATGAAAATGTCTGACGGTGGTTTCTGGCCAATTCCGATTACGCTCCCTATCGATAGCGATATCGCGGATGGTATTAACATCGGGGAAGACGTCGCGCTTGCGGATAGCGAGACCGGAAAAGTCATGGCCGTAATGACAGTGCGCGAGAAATATTCTATCGACAAGACGTTCGAGGCCAAGCACGTTTACCGCACGGCCGAGTCCGCCCACCCCGGCGTTGCCAAGGTACTGGCCCAGGGAGACACAAATCTTGCGGGACCGATTTCAGTAATCGACGAGGGAGATTTGCCTGCCCGATACTCTGAACTTTATATCCGGCCTGCCGAGTCACGGGCGATGTTCCGGGAAAACGGCTGGTCTAACGTAGCTGCTTTCCAGACCCGCAACCCTATGCACCGGAGTCATGAACATCTGGTCAAAATCGCGGTCGAGGTCATGGATGGCGTGTTTATCCACCAGGTGCTGGGTAAGCTTAAACCGGGAGATATCCCCGCCGATATCCGCACCCGTGCCATTCAGACGATGATCGACAACTATTTCCGGGCGGGTACGATAATTCAGGCGGGTTACCCGATCGAGATGCGCTACGCCGGACCGAGAGAGGCCTTGCTACATGCCTTAATTCGTCAGAATTTCGGATGCTCGCATCTGATTGTCGGGCGTGACCATGCAGGTGTCAGCGATTACTATGGCCCGTTTGATGCGCATCATATATTTGACGAGCTTTGGCCCGGGGCGCTCCTGTGTAAACCCCTGAAGATCGATATCACCTTCTACTGCCGCAAGTGCTACGGTATGGCGACGGCCAAGACGTGTCCCCATGATCCCCAGCATCACATTTCTATATCCGGAACGGAACAACGGGAAATGCTGGCCTCTGATGCGGATATCCCTCCGGAATTCAGTCGTCCGGAAGTTGTTGCTATTCTCAAAGAATACTATGCCAGCCTGAAATCTTCCGCCGGCTAAGTTTTATGATCATTGCGCAAATCTCCGATACCCATCTTGCGCTGGACACGCCCGATGCCAGGCAAAGGATTGACGATTTCGAACGCGTGATCGCCGATGTGAATGCCCTTGACCCCGCTCCTGACATCATCGTTCACACCGGTGATGTCGTCCAAAACGGTTTGCCTGAAGAATACGCAGAAGCCACTCGTATATTATCGGCCGCCCGCGCGCCGGTTTATGCCATGGTCGGCAACAAGGATAACAGAATTAATTTTCGGGCCGCTTTCACTCCTGACCTCTACTACGGTTCGGACTCGGAGTTTATTGAGTATGTGGTCGAAGATCACCCGGTCCGACTCCTCATGCTCGATACCTTGAATCATACGAGCAACAAGGGTGAATTCAGCCCATTGCGCGCCAGGCATCTTCTGGAAATGATAGATGCCGACAATACGCGGCCGATTGCCGTTTGTACGCACCATCCGCCTTTTGAGGTCCAGGTGGGGCCGGATCCCCTTAACTTTGAAACGCGGCAAATGATGAATGAATTGCGAACCGCGCTATTGCATTCCAATCATGTGGTCGCCGTTTTCAGCGGGCATGTTCACCGGGGCACAGTCGGGTGTGTGGAGCATATTCCGGCGAGTGTCATGCCAAGCGTCGCTACGACTCTGCGCAAAGGCGAGTATCCGCCGCATCTCATTGATTGCCCCATCTATCACATCCATCGCTTTGATCCGGCCAGGGGATTCAGCACGGAATCAAGAATTGCGGATGGATATCGCACATAAGCGGTAGGGCGATTTTCTGGTTTTCGAAAGGCCGGTCTCATCGCGCAAATAGTTCCCATACGAAGGCGGTTTATGCGGGTATGAGTCCGCGTCGAATCCCGTATTCTAGGTCTAACTCCTTGAAAAAATTGAAATTTAGCTATGCGCTTTGTGCATAGCTACAATGTGAAACTAGGTGTTTCCAGAATCCGAACACCACGTATATTAGGGCCAAATGATTTCACGAAATTTAGGAGAGTGTTATGGGGCACCGCATTGAAAATGTAGGCATTTGGCTGAAGGTAGCAGTATTCGGGCTCATTTATAATGGGAATGCCATTCACAATCTTGAAGCTGACCTCGAAACCATCCAACGAGAAAATGAGCTGCTAAGAAAAGAAAACGAGCATCTCAGGGCGTGTCTGAGTTAGTCAGACTTATATCTCACTTTGCTCCGTCACCAGTCAGGATCGTCATAACGCGCCATTTCGCAATCAACCGACGCAGAGC
>JANQOC010000690.1 GCA_028279265.1 Hyphomicrobiales bacterium | reverse complement strand
CTGCCGGGCTTGAGCGCCGTCTTGATTATATTGCTGACTTCGTCAAATGTTTGGGCCAAAAAGTGCGCGCCGGCAGATTCGAGCGCTTCACCTCTTGTTGCCGACATGTGGCCCGCCGCGGTCAATCCGATAACCGTCATTCCTGCGGCGCGACCGGCAGCAACCCCGGACGGGCTATCTTCGATAACAATGGCGTTGACGGGATCGGTCCGCATTTGTTCAGCCGCGTACAGAAAAATGTCCGGGGCCGGCTTGCCAGATGCCACAAGATTGGCACTAAAAACATTTGCGCGAAAATCATCGTGCAAGTCGAGGATCTCGATACAGACATTGAGACGTTCCGGCGAAGACGAAGAGGCGATGCACTTTGGACTGTTTGCAAATTGGTCAAGAAATTCTCGTGCTCCCGCAACGAACTGAAGGTCTCTGCGAAACCGGTCCAGTGTCCGCGCCTGGTATAGATCAGCGGAATTATCGGGTAACTTGCGTCCGAGTTCGGTTTCGATGGCCGCAATAACCTCAGGCGCGCGCTTGCCCATATAGCGCTCGTAAGAGTCCTCGAGAGTTGTAGGTAGTCCCAGTTCCGTGACCCAGGATGCGAGCACCGAGTTGGCGAGAACTTCGCTATCGGCAAGGACGCCGTCGAAATCGAAGACCAGCAAATGATCGCAAATTTGTTCCAACCCCATGATCTCTTTAACCCCAGCGGACAAAAATAAGTTAGGGTCAATTATAATTCAGTCATCCATCGTTCGGCCAGCTCCGAAAAAATAACAAGCACAGCGCCCTTCTTTCCGGCAACATCATGAAGCCGAAAGAAGCATCCGGGATAACCGTAAATTTATAGCGGCCTCGGACCTTAGTTCTGGTGCCTGGGGAGAGAGACGCTGGTCACTTCCGCGCGTTCCTCCAGAAGTCTGCGGAATATGGTGGGATTCTGATAGCCAAACCGAATGATCCACAAAGACGCCCGCAACAGGGCCGCACCCGCGGCCTGGTTGGCTTCCGGTTGGCCATAGCCCATGATCCGGCGACCGACTTCCTCGACATTTATGGTTTGTCCGTCATTGGCCAGTTTCATCTCAAGTATCAGGGCACAGACAGTGGCCAGCAAACGTTCGTCAATCGCGTTCAGAAGTGAAAATATACCCCGCACCTTCAGGGATGCGGACGCCTGGATTTCCGGGTCCACATCGAACTGCGGGACCGGGGCGACAAGGTCGGGAATAAGCCGGGGCATCAGGCCCGACTGTACGACGTCGCCGTAGAAATCCCGTGCCAGCTCTACCTCATCTTCAGAAATCTGGCCTTTTTCATTGAGAGCGGCAATCGGCGGCGGGAAAGCGACCGACGCATCGGGTTGCAAATTCTGTGATTGTGAATTCGTTGAAAACGTCATTGTGCTCATATCTCACTTGCAGTTTGGTGCCGAGATTCATCAACAGATGACGCATTACGAATTCCATTCGGTTAGATGGCTCAGTCGAGTTACAAAATGGCTAAATCAAAAAAATACTGGATACAGAATTCGGGAATGCTCTAGGTAAGCACCCCGGAATTCAAACGGACTCAACATATTTTCGTGAGGTGCCCGGATTCCAACTCAGAGCTTCTCACAAACGACTCACCTGCCAGCTTAAGCCAGAATTCGAAATATTTCGACCGGGTTCGGTCCAATTTATCGATAATTGGCGGTTTTCCGATGATTTTTGCTCTTAATCCACTTTCTATGCCCGGAAAGGAAACAGGCAATCTTCGCTGTCTCCGGATGAATTCACTGGAGGTCTAAGCTTTTAAGTCTCCTTCCCTCATTGACGCGGATGCCAGATTATGCAATCGATTGCGTAACCTTCATACTTGCCCGTCTGATCCGCT
>JANQOC010000656.1 GCA_028279265.1 Hyphomicrobiales bacterium | reverse complement strand
TGCTCGCCTTTGACCAGGGAGAATTTGGCCGTGCGTACGATTTCCGCCCCTCGGGGAAAAACCGTTACCTCCTCAATTTTGGAAGCCAGAAGCGATTCTTCACTGTAAGCGGATGTTGCAAACAGGCAGAACCCCACAGCGATCAACACAATGCGCATGCCACTCCTCCCACGACTCGGCCAGTTGTACTTTCCTTAAGTCATCTCTTACTTAAGTCGTCTCTTATTTAAGTCGAGTCTTAACTCTGTCATTTCTTACTTAGTCAGTCAGTCATCTCTTGCTTAAAATGTCAGTCGCCGTGCCGCGACAACATGGGGCAAGTCTCGAACTTCGGCAATTATATCGTCAGGAACGGCAATATCCAGCGCGATTATTGCCAGTGCTTTGCCGCCGGCACTTTCCCGTCCCAGGCTGAATGTCGCAATATTTATTCCGGCTTTTCCAAGCAAGTTGCCAAGTGCGCCAATGAAACCGGGTTGGTCTGAGTTCTCAACATAGAGCATATGCTGCATGAGCGACATTTCCATGTCCAATCCCCTGACCTGAATTATTCGCGGCTTGTCATCCGAAAATACCGTACCACCTACGGATCGCTCCTGCCTTTCAGTTTGCACTGCGAGACGCATATAATTTTCGTACGCCCCTTCCTGAGGTCGTGAAATTTCCTCGACCGTTATGCCCCTCTGTTTGGCAAGCTCCGGAGCGGAAACCATATTGACGTTCTGAAGCTGGGGTTTCAGCACGCCGTAAATTGCGGCAGCCGACAAGGCTTTGAGGTTCATTTCCGCAAGTTTACCGGCATATTCAATCCGCACGGTGGAAATACCGGTTTCTACGAGTTGCCCTGCGAAGGACCCCAACTGTTCAGCAAGCCGGACAAAGGGATTGAGTTTGGGAGCCTCCTCTGCCGAAATGGAGGGAAAGTTTATGGCGTTGGTGATTCCGCCGGAGAGCAAATAGTCGGACATTTGTTCCGCCACCTGAATCGCCACATTCTCCTGCGCTTCCGTTGTCGCCGCCCCCAGATGCGGTGTGCAAATCATATTGGGAACGCCAAAAAGGATGTTTTCCTTGGCAGGCTCATCCCGGAACACATCGAGGGCGGCGCCGGCAATCTTTCCGCTCTCGAGTCCTTGTTTCAGGTCTTCTTCAACGACCAATCCACCACGGGCACAGTTTACGATATAGACGCCGTCTTTCATCTTGCCGATGTTCGCCGCCGAAATAATGTCTTTTGTCTTGTCCGTCAGGGGTGTGTGGAGCGTAATAAAATCGGCACGGGCAAAGAGACTGTCGAGCTCGACTTTCTCGACGCCGAGATCCATGGCCCGTTCAGGGGTAAGGAACGGATCGAAAGCGATGACCCTCATGCGCAAACCAAGTGCCCTGTCGGCTACGATGGATCCAATATTGCCGCATCCGATCACGCCGAGAGTCTTGTTGGTGATTTCAACTCCCATAAAGCGCGACTTTTCCCACTTTCCGGCCTGGGTCGACAAATCAGCCGCCGGGATATCACGGGCCAGGGCGAGCAGCATGGTGATCGCATGTTCGGCGGTAGTGATGGAATTGCCGTGAGGGTTATTCATGACGATGATCCCCTTCTCCGTGGCGGCGGGAATATCGACATTGTCAACGCCGATGCCCGCCCGCCCAACGACTTTCAGCCGGTTGGCGACGGCGATGACCTTTTCGGTGACTTTGGTCGCCGAGCGGATGGCCAAACCGTCATATTCACCAATAATCTCAATTAACTCATCACGATCGAGGCCGGTTTTCGTATCAACCTCAATGCCGCGGTTCTCGAAGATGGCTTGTGCTTTTGGACTTAGTTTGTCAGAGATGAGAACTCTGGGGCTCATTTTACTTCTCCAAATGGTCGGATTCATTCAACCGTGAATGGTCAGGAATCCTATTCGTTGCTGTTAATGTCAGTTGAATTCGACCGGGTTCAAACGGTCTCGATTATCTCTTGGAAGGTCTGGCCATAGGCCCACCCGACCCACGGCAACAGTGCTTTGATGTCGCTGCTGTTGACCGTCGAACCGGACCAGATCCTGAGCCCCGGAGGGGCGTCCCGATAGCCGCCAATATCGAAAGCAACCCCTTCCTCGGCCAGAAGCGCAGCCATTCGTTTGGCGAATTTGCCCTGTTCGTCTTTGCCGAGAGCTTTGATTTCAGGTGCAACGATTTTCAGGCACACGGATGTATTGGACCGGCTTTCAGGTTCACGGGCCAGGAATTCAATCCAGGGCGTATCCGCAACCCAGCGCGCAATAACGGCCAGATTTTCATCTGCCCGCGCCTGTAATGCACTCAAGCCACCCATGTCCTCCGTCCAGTTCAAGGCGTCGAGGTAATCTTCGACGCAAAGCATCGAGGGCGTGTTGATCGTCATTCCTTCAAAGATGCCCTGGTTGATCTTTCCCGATTTGGTCATTCTAAAAATTTTCGGCATCGGCCAGGGCGGCTGATAGCTCTCAAGGCGGGCCACGGCGCGCGGAGACAGGATCAGCATGCCGTGCTGGGCTTCCCCACCCAGGACTTTCTGCCAGGAAAATGTCACCACATCGAGTTTGGGCCAGTCTAAATCCTGCGCGAAGGCTGCCGATGTCGCATCGCAAATTGTAAGACCCTGGCGATCGGTGGCGATCCAGTTGCCATCGGGAACCCGGACACCGGATGTTGTGCCGTTCCATGTGAAGACAACGTCATTGTCAAAATTGACGCTACCGAGATCCGGAAGGTCGCCATAATCGGCCTCGATGACACGAACATTGTCCAGCTTGAGCTGGCTGGTAATATCGCCGACCCATCCCTTGCCGAAACTCTCCCAGGCGAGGACGTCCACGCCGCGGGCGCCCAGCAACGACCACAGGGCCATTTCCACGGCACCGGTATCCGATGCCGGCACGATGCCAATGAGATAGTCGGAAGGAACCCCCAAAAGCGCGCGTGTCTTATCGATCGCCTCTTTGAGTTTTGCCTTACCGCCGGCGGATCGGTGAGACCGTCCGAGGAAGGCATCGGAAAGCGTATCCAAAGACCAGCCGGGTCTTTTACTACAGGGTCCAGATGAAAAATGAGGATTGTCCGGCCGTTGAGCCGGTTTTTCAGAAGTCGTCATGTTGTGCTACCCTTTCAGATAGTTGCTCCTCGTTGGGGAGGAGTGTCCCACCGCCCGGGTACACAAATGTTCAGTTGATGTCAATTGAAGATTCAAAAATTCGGAGCGTCAAAGAGATCGGCGTTTCGATTTATACGCAAGTGTTGCTGGGGAAACTCCGTCGCCACGGTGCAATTGCCAACTCTATCGATTTTCTTCAATACGGATATTGAATTCGATCCAGGACTTCGCGTCATTTCCGAACTTGCCACAAGCATAGTCCAGCGCATCTCCAAAATTCGCAAATGGCGCACCAATGATCGTGTCTCGTTCCGTAACTACCACATAAGTCATCTCTCATTCTCCCTTGTTGTACTTGTTAGTCGCTGTTTCCGAT
>JANQOC010000642.1 GCA_028279265.1 Hyphomicrobiales bacterium | reverse complement strand
CCATGAACAATTTGTTGGTCAGCCAGACCGGGAGCTCACTGAAAGCGAACTTAAACGGCTGCATCAATTCGCGCGACGCCGGTGCGCGCGTGAGCCCGTGTCAAAAATCATTGGACTCAAAGAATTTTGGAGCCTGCCGTTCCGGGTAAATGGCAACACGCTGGATCCGCGGCCGGAAACAGAAGGCCTTGTGTCACTGGCTTTGGAAACGGTGCGAGCTGAATGTCCAGACATGGTAAATTTGAAGATTTTGGATCTGGGCACGGGAAGTGGTTGTATTTTGTTAAGTCTACTTTCAGAACTTCCTGGAGCGACCGGGATCGGTTGCGATATATCTGAAGAGGCTCTGGATGTCGCCAGATTTAACAGCAAAGCACTGGGGTTCGAAAATCGATCAGAATTTGTCCTGTCCAACTGGTTCAGTGACATTTCAGAAAAGTTTGACGTTATCATCTCCAATCCGCCCTATATTTGTCGGGAAGATCTAGTAGAACTGGATATTGACGTCAGAGATTATGATCCTCTGGTCGCGCTTGACGGTGGCCCGGACGGGCTGGATTCTTATAGAAGATTTATCCCCGAGGTAGGGAATCACATACAAAATGGTGGCTGGTTATTCCTGGAAATCGGGGCAGGACAACTCGAAGGTATTGAGCAGATACTGGAAAAAAACGGATTTGAAATAATTTCAAAAAACACAGATTTGGCACAAATCTGGCGGTGTGTTGCTGCAAAGATGCGATTTTGAATTGTTGTGGACGGATTGGAAAAAAAGTGCTTGGAAATCATTGAGTTTTTGGCTAACGTACCTAGCTATAAGGTATCGGGGCAACAGAGTAGAAATGATCTAAAGACTTTCTACGCCCATGATTATCGGGTGAAATACAGCTCCAAATTCTCTGCATTGTGACATTAGTAAACGAACAGTCTTCGTTGCATTAGAAATCTGTTCCGCATTATGCGCCATAACTATGCGGAAAATCGTATAGAGCGAGGGTGTGGAATTGATCGAAATCGTCACCAAAGTTTGACGTGGATGACGCAAGAAAAATAAAAATATATGGGGGCTCGTAACTGCGAACCCGAACAGGATCCGGCAACGGGCTGGATGTTCGATCCGCAGTGAGGGCAAAGCAATCTTCTAAAAGTAAAATGGAAGCCTATGAGGCAGAGTCAGCAAAATCGAAGAAGTCGTGGTCGTGGACGTAAGAATCAAAACCCGCTGTCACGTAATTACGAATCCAATGGTCCCGACGTAAAGATCAGAGGGACAGCGGCACACGTCGCTGAGAAGTATACAGCACTTGCTCGAGATGCCTTGTCTTCTGGTGATCCCATTACGGCGGAAAACTATTCGCAGCATGCCGAGCACTATAACCGGATTATCATGGCGGCCCAGGTGCAGTCGCAAACGCAACCATCCGTGCAACCTCCGGCGGAATCGCTGAACGGTACCGGAGACCCGTCCAAGGAGTCTGCAGATTCAGAGTCGGGCAAAGCGGATGCCAAGGCTTCCGGCGATTCAGCCCCAAGACGACGGCGACGACGCCCGTCTGCTAACGGAGCGGGACGCGGCAAACAGCCAACTGAGAGTGATGCGGCCAGCAAAAACGAAGAAGTTACAATGGCTGGAGATGGAAAGTCGGAAAGCTCCTCTGGTCCGGACAAGTCTTCAGAAGAGATCCCGCCCGACGGGGCTGTCGCCTGAAACACCTGACGGCCGCATAAAATCCTTAAAGCGATATATGTCCAACTCATGGTAGGGCGAATTCACGACGCTTACGGCAGTGTGAGTTGATCACCTTGGTTGAGCTGTCCGTCTGTCTTCACCGCCGCATACACGCCAAAATCTGAATGGCCAAAAGAGCGCATCAATTGCGATGGGATTGAGAGATCGCGCTGAGCTTTTTCCGGATCAACATTGGTTGCCTCGCACCTTGTTGTCCGCGTCGTTACCTCGAGTTGGATATCGCCAATCTCAATTGATTTGCCGATAAGATCGAATTCGGACCAGGGCGGTAAATTATCAACATACAGGTTTGCGCGAAATCGCAGCGGATGAATTTTCTGATTGGTTATCCGTTCCAGATCCCGGATCGACTGAAGGTTGACCATATGCAGCCATTTATCAGGAACATCTGAGAAATTATGATTTTCGGCGGCCACAATCTTGGGTGCGCCGCGCAGTTCGGATTTAAAGAAAGCTGCCAAAAACTGTTCAATCAGATCCCGGCCAATCTTCGTTCTCAGATCGCCTTTTGTGACAACTTTACCGCCAACCCTGATCTCCAGCCTATGCTCGTGCTCATCAAATCTGGCATCCAGAAGCGCGACCCTTTCATCACGCATGAGCATCAGAAAGTTAATCTTTGGTAAATACTGGGGATCTTCAGGATCGAATCGATTAGATCCGTTTTCAACCGCGTAAATACGATCGAATGGAAGCATCTGATCCGTGAATACCTGGCAATAATCAAGAGATTCACCGGTGAAACCCTTGATTGGAAAACGATAAATGCTTTCTAAATATGGTGCGGGCATAAATTTTTGTTAGAAAAATTCAGTTACAGATCTTTTGGGTGGGTAATCGCATATTATATGTAATCTAGGCAAGATGCCATTTCGGATCTAGCTGCTTTGCCAACTTATTTGGTGAAAATTAAGGCACGTTTTTCAGGTCGATTGTGAGTGAACAACGTGTGCTGATAGAGAGGACACAATGAATTTTGAAAAGTTTACGGAAAGATCGCAGGGGTTTGTCCAATCCGCTCAATCATTGGCGTTGAGAGAAGGACACCAGCAATTCACCCCCGAGCATTTGCTTAAAGTTCTATTGGATGATGAGGAAGGACTGTCCGCCGGATTGATTTCGAAGGCCGGAGGACGTCCCGAAATCGCCATTCAAGAAGCTGAAGAGGCTCTTGCGAAACTTGCGAAAGTTTCAGGAGGGGGGGCCGGTCAACTTTATCTGACGCCGCCGCTCGCGAAGGTGTTTGATCAGGCGATCAAGATCTCGGAAAAGGCCGGAGACAGTTTTGTAACCGTTGAGCGCTTGCTGTTGGCGCTGTCGATGGAGCCGGATGCCCAGTCGAGTAAAATTCTGAAAAACGCCGGTATTACACCCAACAGTTTGAATGCGGCAATTAATGATATTCGCAAGGGACGAACGGCGGATTCAGCGACGGCAGAGCAGAATTACGATGCCCTGAAACGCTATGCCCAGGATCTGACCGAAGCTGCCGCGCAAGGTAAGCTTGATCCGGTTATCGGTCGCGATGAGGAAATTCGCAGGACCGTCCAGGTGCTTTCCCGGCGAACGAAAAACAATCCCGTTTTGATCGGTGAGCCCGGTGTTGGTAAAACCGCTATCGCCGAAGGATTGGCATTGCGGATTGTTAACGGAGATGTTCCTGAAAGTTTAAAAGACAAAAAACTTCTGGCTCTCGATCTGGGGGCGATGATCGCCGGTGCCAAATACCGGGGTGAATTTGAAGAACGCCTGAAAGCCGTTCTGCAGGAGGTCACATCAGCGGACGGTGGGATCATTTTGTTTATCGATGAAATGCACACGATCGTCGGTGCCGGTAAAGCTGATGGGGCAATGGATGCATCAAATCTTCTCAAACCCGCCCTCGCCCGTGGAGAACTGCATTGTGTCGGGGCTACCACCCTTGATGAATATCGTAAACATGTCGAGAAAGACGCCGCTCTGGCACGCCGGTTTCAGCCGGTATTCATATCCGAACCTACCGTAGAAGATACGGTTTCTATATTGCGGGGGTTGAAGGAGAAGTATGAACTCCACCACGGCGTTCGCATCACCGATAATGCGCTCGTGTCGGCGGCCTCGCTGTCGAACCGATACATCACGGACAGGTTTCTGCCCGACAAGGCGATAGACCTCGTCGATGAAGCTGCGAGCCGGGTTAGAATGCAGGTTGATTCGAAGCCGGAAGAACTCGACGAACTCGATCGCAGGATCATTCAGCTGAAAATTGAACGCGAGGCTTTGAAAAAAGAACCGGACGAAGCTTCCAAAGACCGGTTGGCCAAACTTGAGAAAGAACTCGTTGAGCTGGAAGAAAACTCTACGCTCCTGACAAATCGCTGGGAAGAAGAGAAGGGCAAGCTTTCCAGTGCGCAAAAATTGAAGGAAGAGCTTGAAGCTCTGCGTGTTGAACTCGAACAAGCGCAGCGTCAGGGAAATCTCGAGCGTGCCAGCGAACTGACTTATGGAGTCATCCCCGAACTCGAAAGCAAGATCGCCGAGAAAGAAGCGAATGGAGATGCCTCCCACAATTCGATGGTCGAGGAAGAAGTTAAATCCAACCATATTGCGCAAGTTGTTTCGCGATGGACCGGTATTCCCGTAGACAAGATGCTGGAAGGCGAGAAAGATAAGCTGCTGCGTATGGAAGAGGCTCTGTCATCACGTGTGGTCGGGCAGGAAGAGGCCGTTGAAGCGGTTTCTACCGCTGTACGACGCGCCCGTGCCGGTCTGCAGGATCCGAGCCGCCCCATAGGCTCGTTTATATTTCTGGGGCCGACAGGCGTTGGTAAAACAGAGTTGACGAAAGCTCTTGCAAATTTCCTGTTTGATGACGAACAGGCCATGGTCCGCATCGATATGTCGGAATTCATGGAAAAGCACTCGGTGGCAAGAATGATCGGCGCTCCTCCCGGATATGTTGGTTATGACGAGGGCGGCGTACTGACGGAAGCTATTCGCCGCCGTCCCTACCAGGTGGTCTTATTCGATGAAATAGAAAAAGCCCATCCGGATGTGTTCAATGTCCTGCTTCAGGTTCTCGACGATGGCCGACTGACCGATGGTCAGGGGCGAACAGTAGATTTCCGAAATACATTGATCATCATGACGTCAAACCTTGGTTCTGAACACCTGATCAAACGTGATGAAATGGAGGATGAGGAACTGGCCAAAGCCAAGGTGATGGCAGACATGCGTTCGTCATTCCGACCGGAGTTCCTGAACCGCATTGATGAAATCATCATTTTCCATCGCCTGAAACCGGAACAGATGTCAGCTATCGTTGAAATCCA
>JANQOC010000627.1 GCA_028279265.1 Hyphomicrobiales bacterium | reverse complement strand
AATTTCTTACCCGGAGGTCGAACAAAGATCTCAAGTCCGGCTTCCAGCGGATCATCGGCCTCAATAAGACGAAGTTCGGCCTCGCCACCGGTGAACAGTTTTTTGAAGAGGGACTGGAAGTGTTCCTGGACATTATCGAATGCCGCGAGAAGGCGTTTGCGCCCCTCGCGGTTCAGGGTTTCTATGCCCTTTTTCAGTTTCTGTATCGCCGAGTTAAGATCTTCAACCTCTGCTTCCATTTCCTCGAACTGCTGAGCAATGGTCTCGGCTTCTTTTTCCGCCCTCAGATTGACGCCCCCGAGTTGTTCCCTGGATTTTTTCAGTTGGAAGAGTTTGGCTTCAATCTTTCCGAGTTCGCTGGTTTCAGGTTCGTTTTCAGCCTCGGACATCTTAAGGCAGGCCTCGGGAGAACAATTGAGGATTTCACGAATCTCTCCAACAAGCTCATTTCGGCGGTCGCGGCTGTTTTCAAGTTTGACCTCGAGTGCGGCACGGCGTTCCTTTGCCGCCGTCAGATGGCCCTGGATTTCCCGCACTGACTTGTTGATTTCCTTGAGTTTCTTCTCGGCAATATCCAGGGTTTCGGCGGCATCGTTGCGGGAGTTTTCCGCCGACTGTATTTCTTCCAGGATGTGGGCGCGGCGCTCGGCGATCTTCTCCGGTGCTTTTTCAAGCTCTTCCAGTTGGTTCCGGGTTTTGTCCTTGCGGTCGTTCAGGCGTTCGATCTGGGCATCGGCCTTGCGGCGACGCTGGGCCCAGGCGGATTTCTCTTCCTCTATCGCCTTGATGCGTTCGCGGTTCCGTTCCTGTTCGATTTCCAGCGCTGCGAATTTTGATTGGGTTTCTCCGGCAACAGCGCGCTTGCCTTTCAGATCTGAAACGGCTTGCTGCAGCTCGGCTTCCAATTCATCGAGGTTCTGCAGGCCGGTGCGCTCTTCCTGCGCCCCGGATTTAAGGGCCTGAGCTTCCTGGATGTTGGTTTTCAATCGTTCCATGTTCAGGCGATGGGTTTCAACTTTGGTGACCACTTCGCTGCGCATATGTTCGGCATCGGCCAGTTGCGTCTGCAGGGAACTCAGATTTTCCTGAGTTGCCGCCAGGGCCGTCTTGATTTCCTGTTCCCTGGCTTCCGTTGCCTTCAGGTCTTCCTCGGCCTGCTTGACCCGTTCTTCAGCCGCTTGCCGCAGGTTTTGCGCGTCCGTTCGCCGCGCTTTAAGCTCCTTCAGCCGACGCCGCTCTTTCAGGCGCTTGGCGGCCGGGCTCTCCGCCGAAGCGGTGTTGACAAATCCGTCCCAACGCCACAGACCGCCTTCGATAGATACCAGTTTCTGTCCCGGTTTCAATTCCGGCTGCCGGATCAGTCCTTCGCTGTCGGCAACAACTCCAATCTGGGACAGGCGCGGGCCCAGCACGGCCGGACCTTTGACATGATCTGCCAGCGGCTGGATGCCGTGGGGAAGCGGTTGGGACATAGCTGCTTGCCCGGCTTCACCCCAGAAAATCGACGCTGTCGAATTCAGTGAAACATCCAAATCATCCCCGAACGCTATGGCAACGGCGGTTTCGAATCCCGGTTCGATTTCAACCTCATTGACCAGAAGCGGGGAGCGGCTGTCGGATTCAATTCCCAACAGGCTTTCCAGCGTCTGCACTTCGGTTTCGATTTCCGTCGCTTTTTGTCGCGCATCGGATAGCGCGTCGATGCTCTGGCGCTGGCTGGCACGCACTTCGACGGTACCGGATTCGGCCTGTCGCAGCCGTTCCTGGTGATCTTTAACGCTTTGCTGCTGATTTTCGATATTCGTCTTTAAGGGGGCGAGATCACCCTGTTGCTCCAGTTCCTGGGCAATGGATTGCAGTTCGCGCTTGACGTCGGAAACCTGCATGTTCATTTCAACCACATGATCGTCCTGCTGCCGGATCAGCAGGTCCAGTTGCCGGCGGCGGGCTTTGGTTTCGGCAACCGTCTGGGTCAGTTCCGTGGTCCTGGTATCGTACACCGACAGCTCTTCGAGGAGTTCCTCAAGATGTTGTTTGCGCTCGGTTAGCGTCTTTTCATGGGCATCACGGGCGTCCGCAAGGGTTGTATATTCCTCTTGCAACCGGCGGTCGATGACATCGGCTTCCCGGATCGTGTTCTGCTCATGGGTGGTGTCCTGGGCAATCTGTTCAAGAAGTTCTTTCAGCTCCTGAGTTCGTTTCTTGATTTCTTCTTCTTCCCGCTCCAGGTTTTCGTTAGCCAGCTTCAGCCGCTGCAGGGCGGCCGCCCGCGAGGCTTCAAGCTGGCGCAGCGAAGGCAGGGCATCGGCACATTCAGCTTCTGTTCGTCGCGCCGCACTCTCTGATTTCGTGTGCTCGGCGACCTCCACCAGGGCTTCCTGCAATGCGCTTTCGTCGGCATTGATCTGTTCGCTGATTAGCAGCCATTTCAAATGAAACACGAGCGCTTCGGTTTTTTCGATCTCCCCCGTAATTTGCTTGTATCTCAGCGCCTGGCGGGCCTGACGTTTCAGACTTCTGAGCTGTGCTTCAATCTGGCCCTGCAGGTCGGTCAGGCGTTGGAGATTGTTCTCCGCCGCACGCAATCTGAGTTCTGCTTCATGACGCCGGTTATGTAGCCCGGTAATTCCGGCGGCTTCTTCAAGTATGATGCGCCGTTCCTGGGGCTTGGCATTGATCAACTGCCCGATCTGGCCCTGGCGGACGAGCGACGGGGAGCGGGCGCCGGTGGAGACATCGGCAAACAGGCGCTGGACATCCTTGGCTCGGACTTCGCGGGAATTGATCCTGTAATTGGATCCGGACTCGCGCTCGATCCGGCGGGTGATTTCAAGCTCTTCCTCGTCATTGTAGGCAGGCGGGGCCGTGCGGTCCGCATTGTCGAGATAGATCGTTACTTCGGAAAAATTTCGTGCCGGCCGGTTTTGCGTACCGGAAAAGATCACATCATCCATGGCCGAGGCGCGCATGGTCTTGTAGGACGTTTCGCCCATCACCCATCTGAGGGCTTCCAGGAGATTGGATTTACCACAACCGTTCGGCCCTACGACACCGGTTAGCCCATCCTTGATGATGAGCAGTGTGGGATCCACGAAGGATTTAAATCCTAGCAATTTCAGACGAGAAATTTTCAAGACTGTCGCCCGGTTGAAGTTGAGACAATCCAAACTCTGAGAATCAAAGACGGCTCAATATAGTCCGTTCTCGAACAGCTTTAAATTAAAATTGGTTGGATTTCCTACGATAAATGTGGAGCCGCCATGCGTTTAATATCCTCGATAGTGAGCACCGAACGGGCTTTCTGGCCATTTATGAAGAAGGTTGGCGTACCGCTTACGCCGAGCGCCCGGCCGCGCTGTTTGACCCATTTCAGGCCCTCGAGAATATCCTTGTTGTCGTAGCAGGCATCGAATTCGGCCCGGGAAACATTGCTATTTGCCACGATTTTGTAAATTTTGTCCCGGCGCACTTCCAGCGACACCCATTTCTTCTGCTGGTGCATGAACTTGTCGTAGAGATCGAAAAAACGCGCACTGTCATTTTGGCCAAGGCAGCGCATGGCTATGGTCGCCGCACCCGATGTGTGGCCAATGGGAAACTCACGTAAAATATAGTGCACTTTGCCTTTATCAATGTAATCCCGCTTCAGAGTCGGCCAGGTCTGGGCGTGAAACGCCCGGCAATAGGGACAGGTGAGGGAGGCATATTCTATGATCGTTACCGGCGCCGACGGCGATCCCATGGTTTTCTCGCCCAGGGGACCCGGTTTCATGAGATCCGCAAGCTCCGGCGTTCCGTCGGCCTTGAGAACGACTTCCTTTTCCTTTTTTTCCCCGCCGCCCGCCAGGGAAGCCGCAAAGTTGCTGGAGCCGTTCGGGCCCGTGCAGGCTGCCGTCACCGATACGGCAAGCGCGCTCGATCCCAAAGTAAATAAGCGGCGATCTATGGCACCCCAGCTCAAAGCTTTCATCCCCCGATTTTGCAGATCGATCCCTATCTTATCCGTTCAGATGTCAAACGGGAACCGGACCTGCTATTTCGCTTTCTCAAGGATTGGATCGATAACTTTCTCAAAACTTGCGAAATCCTGGGCTCCTCTCAAGAGTTCACCATTGATGAAGAAAGTCGGTGTTGAGTTAACGCCAAATTGGTTGGCGCCGCGTTCACGGACGGCCATGATTCCTTTGAATAGCTTGTCATCCTGGAAGCATTTCTTGAAGGAGGCTTCGGTAAATCCGACCTGCTTTGCCAGACTGAACAGTTCCTGTTCGACGCGGCCCTGACCGGCGAACGCCCACTGCTCCTGCTTGGCATAAAGAACTTCGAGAAAGGGGAAATACTTACTGTCATCGGCACAGCGCGCAACCATCGAGCCTGCGAGTGCCGGATTATTCAGGGGAAAATCCCGGATGACATAGCGCACCTTGCCGGTATCAATGTATTTCTTCTTGAGGTCCGGAAGTGTCGTCTTGTGGAAATTGGCGCAATGGGGACAACTTAGGGAAGAGTATTCGACGATTGTTACCGCGGCGTCTTTATTGCCGGTCCATTTTTCCGGAATGGCACCCGGCTGCATCAAGTCTTCAAGCTTGGCCTGGGCGTTGGCTTCGGTCACGATGCCCATATCGGTGTCACGGCCAGCCATGAAGAATGCGGTACCGGCGACTGCAATGCCTGCGACCGATACGCCGCCAATGACTGCGTTGCGGCGCGAC
>JANQOC010000622.1 GCA_028279265.1 Hyphomicrobiales bacterium | reverse complement strand
AGCGGCAGGTATGGGAGGCTTTAATGCAAATTCCCGTCGGCCGGGCCGTTACCTATTCCGACCTCGCCGGGCATGTTGGGTCGCCAAAAGCGGCCCGTGCCGTGGGATCGGCAGTGGGCCGAAACCCCATCTCCTTTGTCGTTCCCTGTCATCGGGTACTTCGCAAGGGCGGGGAACTCGGCGGTTATCACTGGGGCCTGACCCGCAAAAAAGCCATTATCGGCTGGGAGATGGGCCGCACCGGCAGCATGGGCCCGGACGGATCCGAACGGGAAGAGGCCAGACACTGAGGCGGCGGAAAATCCGGAGCGGGTCCTAGGTTTCGATACCGAGAACATCGAACATAGAATAAAGTCCCGGCGTCTTGTCCTGCACCCAAAGCCCGGCCTTGACGGCTCCCCGGGCGAAAATACCGCGGTCGGTCGCTATATGGTTGAGAACGATGCGCTCTCCTTCCGCGGCGAATATGACCGAATGCTCACCGACCACATTGCCACCACGCAAGGTTGCAAATCCGATATCCCCTTTTTTGCGCGCGCCCGTGTGGCCGTCTCGGGAACGAACGGAATGCTGGTCCAGGGAAATGTTGCGGCCTTCGGCAGCAGCTTCGCCAAGCATCAGAGCCGTCCCGGAAGGGGCATCGACTTTGTGCTTATGATGCATCTCGAGAACCTCGATGTCGAAGTCCTCATCGAGGGCCTTGGCGACCTGTTTTGTCAGTGCGGTTAGAAGGTTGACGCCGAGGCTCATATTCCCCGCCTTGACGATTCGGGCATGGCGGGCGGCGGCCAGAATTTTTTCGTCATCTTCCGGACTGAGGCCCGTCGTTCCGAGGACATGGACAATACGCGCCTGGGCCGAGAGCTCCACGCATTTCAGGGTCGCCTCCGGCGTCGTGAAATCGACAATGGCCTGTATGTCCGTGAACAAGGGAAGCGGATCGTCGGTAATTGTAACGCCGATGGGGCCAATACCCGCAAGTTCGCCCATATCCTGTCCGACAAAGGGAGATCCCTCCGGCTCCGTACCTCCGGCAACTTCCGTTTCCGGATTTTCATGAAGGGCCTGAGTCAGGGAGCGTCCCATGCGGCCGGCCGCACCCATCACTGCAATTTTGATCGTTTCCATCGGAGATATGTTCCTGTTTTCCGTCGAGCACTGGATAACCCGACAGCGTGTTTATTGGCAAGGCGGAAGATGGGTTCGGTTTGGCCGATGCGCCGGGCTTCCGTCAGGAGGCGGCGTTTTCGGCACGCCGCTCGGCGCGCTTACGCTCATGGGGATCGAGGTATTTCTTGCGCAGGCGAATGGAATCCGGTGTTATTTCCACCAGTTCGTCATCATTGATGTAGGCGAGAGATTTTTCCAGGGTCATCTTCAGGGGCGGTGTCAGAACAACGGCCTCGTCCTTGCCCGCGGCGCGAATATTGGTGAGCTTCTTGCCCTTGAGGACGTTGACCGCCAGATCGTTTCCGCGCGTATGTTCCCCGACGATCATGCCTTCATAAACTTTGGCCTGGGGATGGATCATAAGCGGTCCCCGATCTTCGAGATTGAAAAGGGCGTAGGCAACGGCTTCGCCAAGGGAATTGGAAATCAGCACACCATTGCGACGGCCCGGAATGTTTCCCTTATAGGGTTGCCAGTCATGAAATACACGGTTCATGATTGCCGTTCCGCGCGTATCGGAGAGAAGCTCGCCGTGATAACCGAGCAGGCCCCGGGTCGGGACGTGAAAGATCAGGCGCTGGCGCCCGCCGCCGGAGGGTTTCATCTCGACAAGGGCAGCCTTGCGTTCCGAGAGCTTTTGCACGACGACACCGGAAAACTCCTCATCCACATCGATGATCACCTCTTCGATGGGTTCCAGGTTCTGCCCGGTTTCGGGATCCTCGCGAATGATAACCCGGGGGCGCGATACCGTAAGCTCAAACCCTTCCCGGCGCATGGTTTCGATGAGAATAGCGAGTTGCAGTTCGCCGCGTCCGGACACGTCGAACGCATCCTTGTCCTCGGTCTCCGCGATCCTGAGGGCAATGTTTCCCTCCGCTTCCCGCAGCAGGCGCTCACGGATTACCCGGCTCTGGACCTTGCTGCCTTCGGTTCCCGCCAGCGGTCCGTCATTGATGCGAAACGTCATCGTCAGTGTCGATGGATCGACGGGGTCCGCCAGCAGCGGTTCGGTCACCGCCGGATCGCATATCGTATCCGAAACACTGGTGACCGACAGACCGGCCAGCGCCACGATATCGCCGGCGTGACCCGCTTCGATGGCTTCACGATTGAGACCCCTGAACCCGAGTACCTTGGAAATGCGGCCGGTCTCGACCGTTTTACCATCCAGGGCCAGGGCCTTGATGTGGGCATTGGGGGTGATCGATCCCGACGAAATACGGCCCGTCAGAATGCGGCCGAGAAACGGATCATATTCCAGAGTGGAAACCAGCATCTTGAACGGACCTTCGGCTTCGACCCGGGGTTCGTCGACGCGATCGACCACGAGTTCGAAGAGCGCCGACAAATCGTCTTTCGGTCCCTCGGGTTCACTGGCCATCCAGCCTTCCTTGGCGGAGCCATAGAGAACCGGGAAATCAAGCTGTTCTTCATCCGCATCCAGGGCCGCGAATAGATCAAAGATTTCGTCGAGCACCTGGTCATGGCGCTCATCGGGCTTGTCGATTTTATTGATGGCGACAATGGGCCGGAGGCCGATCTTTAACGCTTTGGAAACCACAAATTTCGTTTGCGGCATGGGGCCTTCCGCCGCATCCACCAGAACGATAGCGCCGTCGACCATATTCAGAATGCGCTCGACCTCGCCACCGAAATCGGCGTGACCCGGCGTATCGACAATATTGATGCGCGTGTTCCGCCAGGTCACGGACGTACACTTGGCAAGGATGGTAATTCCCCGCTCCCGCTCCAGATCGTTGGAATCCATTGCCCGTTCGTTAACGCGCTGATTGTCCCGAAGTGCGCCGCTTTGTTTCAATATGGCATCAATCAGGGTCGTCTTGCCGTGATCCACATGCGCGATAATAGCAATATTGCGTAGAGTCATTGTGCCAAGTCACTGTTGAGTTGGAATTGAATTTGCAAATACAGGAATGTTGGAAATAACCGAATTCGACTGACACTTAAATCAATGGGCATGAAGAAACAATAAATTAAACAGTTTCACCCAAGATACATTCGATTTTTTAAATGTTAAGTCGCCGGTATTAAGCCAAAACTAATATTGAGAGAACAGAGATATGTTATCAAACAATCAGAGTTACAAGTCCGAAACCCGCGCCATTCCTGTTCGTATCGTTTATGATGACGGGACCGAGGTTGAGGGCTCGATCCTCATACCAAAATTGTCTGATTTTTCTGAACTCTTGAGCGCCTGCGGACCCTTCCTGACATTTTCATCGGAGGACGGTGAAAAATCATTTATCGCCACAGGCAAAATTCGCACGGTCGAAATCCTGGGCGTGCCGAAAGTCAAGCCGTTGGATTCGCGCAAACGCGAAAGTGAAAATCCGTATTCAATCCTTGGTGTGTCGACGGATGCCACCGAAGCGGACATCAAAAAAGCCTTCCATGTGAAATCCAAGGAGTATCACCCGGACCGGTTTATGGCCGTTGATCCTCCTGCGGAAATCGTCGAATATCTGAATGCCATGACCCAGGCGATCAACTACGCCTATTCGATTGTCATGAAAAACGCGCCAAAATCGGAAAAGGTTTCTGCCTGATAAAATCCGTGACGGTGCTCAGGTAACAGCCCACCCAAAAGCGATCTTTCGAAACAGTTCGGAGCCGAATTTCTCATTCTGTTCGGCAACCGGCCGTCCACCCAGACCTTCATAAAATCGACAGGCCGCGGAATTATCTTTCAGGGCCCAGACGATCATGTTTGAGGCATCCCGGGATTCGAGGGTTCGCCTGGCGGCATTGAACAAACGGCTCCCCAGTCCCAGACCCTGATAGGTCGGTTTCATATAGAGCTCGTAGATTTCGCCGTGATAGGGAAGCTTGGTAACCCGATTGCGCCCGATTGTCGCATAACCGCCGATCTCTCCATGCATTTCCAGTACGAGTGTCGACCTGCTGCGCTGCAATTGCGATTGCCACCATCCCGGACCGCGGCGGGCAATGGATTTTTCCAGGGCCAGGTGAGGCAACATGCCCTGGTAAGCCAGTCGCCATGAGGTCTCGTGGATCTCGGAGATCTGTGGCGCATCATTTTCTGAAGCGTGTCTTATACAAATCAAATCCTGGGTCATGACAATTCGATTACCGGTTCTGGAACTTGCTCCTCAAGACTGCAGTGCGAGTTGGCATAAAGTATGGCCCATTCCAATAAATTTTGCCAGCGCTGTATACAAGCGTAGCGGCTTTACTTACAAACGTCTCTAATTCTATCTTGCCAAAAAATTCATCAGAAGCAAAATCACAAACGTCGACAGGGAGTACAATATCGTGTCAGGCAAAATCGGAATAATTGGTCTTGGGTTGATGGGATCCGCGTTTGCCCGGCGTTTGATAGATGCAAATTTTGAGGTTCTCGGAATTGACATTTCCGCCGATCGTTGTGAAGCCCTCAGGGAAACCGGCGGCTCGGTAGCCGGATCACTATCTGAAATCGGTGAAAACTGCGATGTCATCCTCATGGCCGTCATGACCATTGCCCAGGTCGAAGAGGTCATGGAGCAAGAGGGCGGGCTTATCGATAGTTTTGGGAGCAAGGCCAGCGACAAAGTCGTGCTCTCGACGATCACGGCGGAACCGGACGTCCTTGAGAAGCTGGCCGGTCGGGTCGCCGAGAAAGGTGTACAATTTCTCGACACGCCTGTTTCCGGTACCAGCCTTCAGGTTCAAAACGGCGACGGTCTCGGACTGATCGCCGGAAACAAAGAGGCAATCGAAAAAGTCCAACCTGTCCTCGATGCCATTTATCCCCGTCAGTCATTCACGGGACCGGCGGGAACGGGGACGAAAACGAAACTGGCCATCAATCATATCCTCGGGCTCAATCGGGTCGGGCTTGCGGAGGGGCTGGTGTTCGCCGATAGGCTGGGTCTGGACCTGGAGAATTTCCTGGAGATAGCCAAGGCGTCCGCCGCCTATTCCCAGATCATGGATATCAAGGGCCAGAAAATGGTGCAGCGGGATTTCACAACGGTCGGCAAGGTTGTCCAGCATCTGAAAGATTTCAGGATCATTCGCAAGCAGGCGGAGATGCACGACCAGCAACTCCCCATGGCGTCAACGCTCATATCACTGCTGGAAGCCTGCGAAGAACATGGTGACGGTGACAAGGACAATTCCATAACCTTCGAGGAAATTCGCCGCCGGCGTGTTTCAGATTCCTGACCTCTTTTGAAGCGGGAAACGGTCATCTGAAAACAGGCTGGTCTTCCCGTTCGGAATAATCAATCCCATGACGATTCGTTTTTTCAATGCGCCGGAAATGAGCGACAAGAACCTGGGGTTTGGCGCCGCGGCGATCGTTTTGGTAATCTGGTCAAGCTGGATGGTTGTCAGCCGTGTCGGCGCCCTGTCCCCGCTCACGGCCTATGATATTACGACCCTGCGTTTCGGCATTGCGGGCGCATTATCGATCCCGGTTCTTCTCATTTTCAAACCATGGCGGAGCCTGAGCTGGGCACGTATCTGGGCCCTCACCTTTTCCGCCGGCATACCCTACCAGCTGCTGATTTATTCCGGATTTGAATTTACCCCGGCGGTGCATGCCGGAGTTTATATGAACGCCTTTCTGCCGGTGTTCACCCTGTCCATTGTTTTCGTGCTCTACCGGCACCTGCCGAGCCGCCTCCAGGTCGTCGGTGTCATTGCCATTCTGGTGGGTGCTTTTCTCAACCTGACCGTTGTTCCCGAATCGAGCCCTGAAGCCTGGAAGGGGGATATCATGTTTGTCTTGTCCGCCGCTTCGTATAGCGTGTTTCTGGTTCTCGTCCGCAAATGGGATGTCACAACACCGCAAATCCTGTTTTGCGTTTTCTTCATGAACGGCCTGATGTTCGTGCCCGTATGGGCGTTGTTCCTGCCCTCGGCATTTGGTGAGACATCGCTGCCGCAGATTTTGCTGCAGGGGTTTATCCAGGGCGTATTAGCTAGCCTGATCGGCCTGGTCCTGGCGGCTTATGCCACGCGTAAAGTCGGGGCATCAACCATTGCGGCCTTCATGTCCGGCGTACCGGCGTTCGCGGCCGTTCTGGCCATGATCTTCATCGACGAGCCCATCGGGATTATCGGCTGGGTGAGCATCCTTATCCTGACCGCGGGGATCGGCCTGGTGACCGTGTACGAGCCAAAACGGCGGAACCCGAACTAAAAAGCATCGATCCCGCGCTAAAGTGTCGTATAATACCCAAGGGAGGAACGACATCATGAATTCAGCGCCGAAAAATTTTGTGCCGAGCGGGCTTGTCGACTGCACCCTCACACCATTTGACAGCAATAACAATATCGACCTTGAGACGTTTGCACGAATTGTCGAATTTCTGATCAAGCACAACGCATCGTCCATTTGTGTGAACCTTCACCTGGCGGAGTCGCTTAATCTGTCTCTGGAAGAGCGCAAACAACTGGCGGCGGTGGCTGTCGAGGCCAGCAACCAGCGTGTGCCCGTGATTGTCAATGTCAGCACACCGGGCACCGATCATGCCGTGGAGCTGGCAAAGCACGCGGAAAATTCCGGGGCCGATGCGATTATGGCCATTCCACCCTACTACTGGAAACCGCCACAGGAAGGTGTCGAAGCACATTTCCGGGTTATTCTATCAGCCACCGGCCTGCCCTTCATCGGTTACAACTCGCCGATGATCATGGATGGGGTCGGCATCGCGCCGGAGACCCTGATGCGCCTTATGGATGACTATCCTCAGTTTGTCGGCCTGAAGGACGCCAGCCACAATTGGGAGATATTCCTGGAACTCGGCCGCGCCGCCCGCTCGCGCAATCGCGATTTCGGCATGTTTGTGGGGACCGAATGGGTCATTCCCAGCCTCACCCTCGGTGGAACGGCGTGCATGTCGGTCTTCGGCGGTGTTGCTCCGAATTTTGTCAAACGCCTTTACGATCTGACGAAAGCCGGCAACCTCGAAGAGGCGCTCAAGCTGCAATATATCTATTCGGAACTTTACCAGACGACCAAAGTTGAATATCCGGCACCGACCAAGGCCATGTGGGAAATCATGGGGCGCCCCATCGGTGGGCCGCGTTTGCCAAACCGGCCGGTTTCCGCTGCACGACGGCAGGAAATCGAGGCGCTCCTGAACAAGTTCGGGTTTCTCGATTCCGAGCCACAAGGCTGGTAGCTGCAGCACTCCGGGAATTAGTCGCAACCCTATCTGCCGGTAACCGACCCGTGCAGAGGGTTCACCGCAAAACCTTCGACTGCCAGGCGCAATAAATTCCGGCGAATGAAAACAGAACCAATGTCGTCATGGAGATCGTGTAATTGCCGCTCCATTCGATCAGCAGCGCATAGAGCGCCGGCCAGGTAAACATGGCGACATAGATATAGAAGGCCATGCCGGCGATGACCTGAACGGTTTCTCCGGGGTCCGCGATCTCAATAAGGGCAGCGTGAAAAACGCCATTCCAGCTGACGGCGGAAAAACCGATAAAGAAGCACAGCAGCGTCAGGACGAGGATCGACGTATCGGTGTTCAGGAAATAAGGAGCGGCACAGCAAATCACCATGATCCAGCCGAGCATCAGCATCGCCGAGAAATTGTCCTGCAGCCGGTCCGAGAGCCAGCCCCAGAGAATGCGGCCGACGATCCCTGTCACCTGGACAATGGCAAGAAAATAGCCGGCTTCCGCCAGGGAGAACTGCAGATCTTCGACGAAGAACGGGCTCATGAATGTCAGCCAGACGATCTGGATCCCGACATAGAAGACGGCCATATATATGAGCATCATCAGACGCCGCGATCTATGAATGGCGATGAGCGGCAGGAACGGGTTAAAGGATGTGGGAGCGGTGTTGCGGTCTTCGATATTCCAGCGGTGGCGATTGACAAACAGGAACAGGAAGATCAACAGGCAGCTGATACTGACTGCATAGCCTGCCGCCCGCCAACCCAGCTGCTCGGCGAAGTACGGGGTGGTCAATGCCGACAACATGCCGCCAATGGGAATGCCGCTTTGCTTGATGGAAAATATGAAGGCGCGCTTATTCTTCTCCGTAACGGATATCAGAATCTGGGAGGCAGAAGCCGGTATCAGCCCAAATCCAAGGCCCATGATAATGGAACCGGCGAACATTCCGGCGAGTTGCCAGAACGTCGTGACGACAGCGCCCAACGCTATAAGGGCCATGGCAACGGCCAGGGACAGGACATAACCCATGCGTCGGGTCAGACTGCCGGAAAAGAGGGTGCACAAGGTTGCCGCAAAATAAGCAATGCCGATCTGGTAGCCGATATAAGCGGCCGGAATGTTCAAATCAGTAGCGATGGCCGAGGCCCCGGCGGTGTAGACGAACATGCCCCAGGCACCGATGGATTGCGCCAGGGTCACGGCGGTTATTGCCGCAACACGTTGATCTATGGGCATGATGGCTTGGGCGATCGGTCTACTCTTTTAAGGGTCTTTGGAAACGAACTGTTTTTTACACACTTGTCCAAAGTTGGACAAATCGCATGAACACCCGTTGCTGCGGTCATACGTCATAATTGGTCGTCAGCAGCGAAACACCAAGGGCTACCCGGCGTTTCAGCCAGGGACTGGGCCGATAGGTCGAGATGTTATAGAAATCATAGAGGGATTGCAGAATGCGCAGAATTCGCTCCGGTCCCAGAAGGTCGCCCCATTCGAGAGGGCCATGGGGATAGTTCAGTCCGAGCTTGACGGCCACATCGATGTCTGCAGGCGCGCCAATATTTTTTTCGGCGATATTGCAGGCGATATTGATGATTTGCGCCACTATCCGCTGTGCTACAAATCCGGGACTGTCGCCGATCACGGTTACCGGCGTTTTATCACGGGAGAACATCCCGGCGACGGCGTCAAGCCTGTCGCGATCGACCGTCGGCGGGGCCATGAGCACCCATCGGCGGCCAATGGGGAACAGCATGTCCACGGCCACCGTCAGCGCGGGGTCCAGGTTTTGTTCAAGGGCCGTGCTTGTGGCGTCAGCGCCGATAGGGGTAACAAGGCACACCGACCCGGCAGCGGGTTCTGCCCCATCATCGAATTCGGTACCCAAAGGTGTCAGGCACGCCCGCAAGTTTTGGGAAAGTTCGCGTTCCTGAGGACTTATCCAGACACGGGGCGAGGCTTCGGCAAAAGATTTCTCGGGAGGGATGACGGCCCTGCCCTTGTCGTAGGTGTACCAGCCTTTGCCGGTTTTTAGGCCCAGGCGGCCGGACATCATCTGCGTTTGCGCCAGCACATTGGGGCCGTACAGGGGATCCTGGTAAAACTGGTTG
>JANQOC010000595.1 GCA_028279265.1 Hyphomicrobiales bacterium | reverse complement strand
GACAAAATTGCAGAACTCGAGCAGACATTTGGCCGGCCTGTTGTGTCTGTGAACGTTGCGACTTACTGGTATGCACTTCGGAAACACGGAATCCAGGATCCTTTGACAGGTTTTGGTAAATTGGGCGAAATCCCGGAGATTGCCGGGGAATAGGTTAGTTCAAGAGATAATTATTGTTTATTTTCAGAACTTTAATTTGAAAGTGACCCTTGAGACCCCGTCTCGGTATAATTTTCTGCGGACCATGAAACTCGACAGAAGTGTGCATTTTTTCGTTGTTTGAGGGTTGCGTCGTAGACATTGTTGGTTGATTGGTTATTCATAGTGCAACCTCAGACTGTCACGCCTCATTTGCATCGAAAAATCTTCTATGAATGATCCCCGGCCTCTCCAAGAACTCGCCCTTCCTCCCGATAGTGATTGGGCCCTGTTCCTGGACTTTGACGGGACCCTGGTAAACCTGGTCGATCATCCGGAAAATGTCGAAGTCCTTCCCAAGCTGCCCGAAGTACTTTCTCATATTTCAGACCGCCTCAGAGGAGCACTGGCCATTGTCACTGGCCGGGAAATCCGGGACATCGACCGACATTTGGCTCCCACCTGCCTGCCGGTTGCGGGCATTCACGGGCTCACACGCCGTACAGCCGATGGCCATATTCTTGAACCCAACGGCAGAACCGATTTCCTGGATGATGTTAAAGCGGGACTGGCCCCCTTACTAAAGCAGCATAAGGGTCTCCATCTGGAAATGAAGTCTCATTCCCTGGCTCTTCATTACCGCGGGAATCCCAACCTCGAACAATTATGTATCGATGCTATAAGCAATGGAACCCGGCACCTCGAAAACGTTGAACTGTTGCGAGGCAAGATGGTCATAGAAGCAAAGCTTGGCGGTTATAATAAAGGTATCGCCGTCAGCGATTATCTGAAGGAATCTCCGTTTCGCGGTCGCCTGCCAGTTTACGCCGGAGATGACGTGACGGATGAGGATGCGTTTGAAGTGGTAAACCGAAATTCCGGACATTCCATTAAAGTCGGAGCCGGAAGCACCAAGGCCAATTTCCGCATCCAGAATACCGACGAATTTATTCAATGGTTGAACAGATTGGCCGTATCAATTTAAAGGAGCCGAAATGACCAGTAACCTCAATCTTGGTGTCGTTGGTAACTGCAGTTATGGCGCTCTTGTTGACCAGAAGGGCCGCATTGTCTGGTGCTGTTTTCCCCGGTTTGACGGTGATCCCATTTTTCATTCCCTGCTTGGCTCTCCCGATAATAATCCGGAGGACGGAACATTCGCCATCAGTCTCGAGGGACTTAAAGAAACAAACCAGCATTACAAAAAGAACACGGCAATCTTGAAAACCCAATTGCACAGTGATGAAGGATCCGTCGAAATTACAGATTTCGCTCCGCGTTTTATATGGCGCGATCGGCTATTTCATCCTCTAACCCTGGTCAGGAGAATTGTTCCCCTTTCGGGCCGTCCACGCATTAAAGTTCAGATAAGGCCACGCTATGACTATGGCAAACATGCCATGCAGATTACCCATGGTTCCAATCATATCCGCTATATAACGCCGGAAACGACCTACCGGCTTACGACGGAT
The DNA here is from genome assembly GCA_028279265.1 of Hyphomicrobiales bacterium. Lineage (GTDB taxonomy): Bacteria > Pseudomonadota > Alphaproteobacteria > Rhizobiales > CAYWUX01 > JANQOC01. Next base: position 4,117 of record JANQOC010000595.1, on the reverse strand, counting down.
GCGCCGATCGATTATGTAAGGAATGAAACGCTCTTCAATCTCGAAGATCCGATAAATATTGTATTTGGTCCCGATGAAACCCTGTCGGAAGGGGTGAACAATATCGCCCGGCTGTTCGAGGAACGAACAGACAATTACTGGAGAAGCTGGGCCCGCCGTCTCGAGTTGCCATTTGAATGGCAGGATACCGTGATCCGCGCCGCTATAACTCTTAAAATGTGCACATATGAGCAGACGGGTGCGATCATTGCCGCTCTCACCACCAGCATTCCCGAAGCGGCCGGCAGTGCCCGGAACTGGGACTACAGATTTTGCTGGGTGCGGGATGCCTATTTTGTTGTCCGGGCACTCAACAGCCTGGCGGCTGTCAAAACCATGGAAAACTACTTTCGCTGGCTTATGAATATTGTCCAGCAGCCGGAGAGTGGTCATTTGCAGCCGGTATTCGGCATCGGACTGGAAAAGGAACTGACGGAGCGGCAGGTCGACTCTCTGCCGGGCTACAGGAATATGGGGCCCGTTCGCGTCGGCAATCAGGCTCATGAACATTTTCAGCATGACACTTACGGCAACATAATCCTCGGTGCGACCCAGGCATTTTTCGATCGACGACTGTACAGACAAGCGGGATTAGACGATTTCATTCACCTTGAGAAAGCGGGTGAACAGGCATTTCAGCTTTATAATCAACCAGATGCGGGTATCTGGGAGCTGCGGTCCAGGGCGCGCATTCACACCTCGTCGAGCCTTATGTGCTGGGCTGCCTGCGACCGGCTAGCCAAAATAGCGATGCACCTGAAACAAGGTGACCGTGCCGAAATTTGGAAAAAACGATCACATGTTATAAAAGAAGTCATCCTCAAAGAAGCTTGGTCCGACAAACGCAACTGTTTTGTCGAGAGCTTTGGAGGCAAGGATCTGGATGCCAGCGTATTATTGATGGCAGAAGTCGGGTTCATAGATCCGAAAGATCCGCGGTTCGTCGCCACCGTCGATGCAATGGAAAAAGGGCTGGCTCGGGGACCGTATATGATGCGTTACGAGGCACCGGATGATTTTGGCAAACCTGAAACAGCCTTCAATATTTGTGCATTTTGGAGACTGGATGCCCTCGCCCGTATTGGCCGCAAGGAAGAAGCCCGGGATATCTTCGAGTCTCTTCTCGCCACGCGCAATCATCTTGGCTTGCTGTCTGAGGACACGCATCCGGAAACAAAAGAGCTTTGGGGAAATTTTCCCCAAACTTATTCCATGGTCGGAATAATCAATGGGGCCATGCGCTTGTCGCGTTCCTGGGAGAGTGTTGTTTGAGTCGATTGGTCGTTATATCTAATCGAATTGCGGATTTGACCAAGTCTTCCCAGTCAGGAGGGCTGGCCGTTGCTCTTGTCGATGCGTTGAAAGCAACGGGCGGTCTGTGGTTTGGCTGGGGCGGCGATATCGTCGGTAACGGCACAAAGATCGAAACCAGCATTGAGAATATCGACTCCGTGACGGTCGCATCCGTTCCTTTGACCGAGGACGATTATGATCAGTATTATCTCGGGTTTTCCAACAAGGAACTCTGGCCCGTCTTCCACTACCGGCTGGACCTGGCTGAGTTCGATACCGACCATGTCAACGGCTATCGCCGCGTCAATCAGATGTTTGCCGACAAATTGTGTCCGCTACTCAAACCCGACGATCTGATATGGATTCACGACTATCACCTCATTCCACTCGCCTCCGAGTTGCGCCAAAGAAATGTCGGCCAGACGATCGGATTTTTTCTTCATATTCCTTTCCCGCCGCCGGAAATTCTGTCGGCAACTCCGGAACATGAGTGGCTTGTCCGATCCCTAGCCTCCTATGATGTGATCGGCTTTCAGACCTCGAACGACCTCGCCAATTTCCATCGCTACCTGGTCGAGGAGGAAAAGGGTGAAATTTTCACGGACGGCAGGGTCCACGCCTATGGCCGCACCATTCAGGCAGACGTCTTCCCCATCGGTATCGATGTCGATGCCTTTGCGGAGATGTCGCGCACGCCCGAGGCGGAACAGCAGATTGAAAATCTGAGACGCCGGACGATCGCCCGCGCCCACATTATCGGCGTCGACCGTCTCGACTATACCAAAGGTTTGCCTGAGAGGTTCAAGGCCTTTGGACGATTGCTGGAGTCCTATCCGGCCAACAACAAAGCCGTGACACTCATGCAAGTGGCGCAACCAACGCGAGAAGATCTGGAAGCATACGCCAATATACGCCATGAACTTGAAGGTATCTCCGGCGCGATTAATGGCAATTTTGGCGATTTCGACTGGACGCCCGTCCGCTACATCCATCGCTCGGTATCCCGGGACGTTCTTGCGGCCCTATTCCGTGCAAGCATGGTCGGCCTGGTGACGCCCCTGCGCGATGGAATGAACCTTGTTGCCAAGGAATATATCGCTGCCCAGGAACACGACAATCCCGGTGTACTTATCCTGTCGAAATTCGCCGGAGCGGCAGAAGCCTTGCAGGAAGCATTGCTTGTCAATCCCTATGATGTCGATGAAGTGACAGAGGCCATGCAGAAATCGATTACCATGTCGCGGGATGAGCGTATCGAACGACACAAAATACTCTTCGCAAAAATCAAGCAACATGATGCACATCACTGGCATGATTCCTTTATTTCGGCGCTGCGGAATTCCCGTCATGGAGCGGTTGCATGACGGCATTTCGCCTCCTCGCAGATATCGGGGGAACGAATATAAGATTTGCCTGTTCCGACAGTCCTGGACAATTGCAGCATGTGAATTCTTACCCAACTGCTGAATTTTCCGGCTTTTTGGACGCTTATCATCACTATCGCCGAAAAGTTCATCTCGAAGGATCGCCATCCCTCGTTCTCATTGGAGCCGCCGGTCCCATTCAGGACGGACGTGTGAACCTGACGAATATTGACTGGTCTGTTTCGCAGCAAGAAATCTCGGAGAATCTTGATGACGTACCGGTTGTACTAATGAACGATCTGCAGGCCGTCGCTCATGCGCTTCCCTATCTGGCTGCCAATGACTTTTTGACGATCGGTGACGTGCAAGCCGCCAACGCCTCTGCTCAGCGCATGCTGGCGCTCAATGTGGGCACGGGGTTGGGGGCTTCGGTTTGCATACCCACCGAACAGGGATGGATTGCCATACCTACGGAAGCCGGACATTTGACACTTGGCGCAATATCCGATGAAGAAAATCTGCTGTTCCAACGTATCGCACCGGATGGGCTCAGTGTCGAAGATATTCTCTCGGGATCGGGGTTTTTGAATCTGTTCAACCACATTGCCCGTATGGAGGGCCATGAGTTTCCCAGTTTGTCTGCTTTGGAGATTTTCGAGAAATCCGATGAACTTGGAACCGCAAAAAAAGCAGTAAATATTTTTACCCGTATCCTCGGCCGCTTCGCCGGAGATCTGGTGCTGGCGACGGGGTGCTGGGGTGGCGTCTATCTCGTCGGTGGCGTCCTGCGCGGATGGCAAAAACAACCGCTGCTGGATCAGTCAATTATTGTTTTCAGAGATTGCTTCGAGAAAAAGGGTCAAATGGAACCGCTGATGAGATCGGTATATAGCGGCCTCGTGACAGAACGGGACATAGCTCTTAAGGGCCTGTCCCATTATTCTTCCGTCACTTCCTGAACGAGAATTCCCAATAAGAACAGTTATTGTCGCCCCTTGTCCCCTTGCACATAACCGGACAGGGCTTTTGCGATGAAGGTGTGGGTCGGGGTTGGAACATTGTTCTGCTGTCCGAGCTCGGCAACCGCTCCGGATAGGCCGTTGAGCTCAAGGGGCTTACCGGCCATCAGATCATGGTACATGGATGAAGTCATATCCTCCGGCATTTTATGGAAATTCCTGAGCACCCGATCAAGATCGCCATCATCGAGACCCGTATTCATGGCTTTGCTCAGATTAATTATCTCCTGTGCGGCGGTTGTAAACAAAGAGAGGGTGTCCGGATTACGCCTTAATTCGAGGGCTCTTTGTCGTGTCAGCGTTGACAGACCTGCAAATGGCGCCAACAAGGCAAATTTGGACCAAATGGCTTTATTCACATTCGTTGAGATTTCATGGTGTATTCCGGCAGCTTCGCAGAGC
>JANQOC010000585.1 GCA_028279265.1 Hyphomicrobiales bacterium | reverse complement strand
ATCAATGCGAAGGCGAAATTTGTATCTCGGAACGACATGATATCGTTTACCGGGAGCATCAGGCACCGGTAGTCGTTAGCACCCCCGACATTGCACCGGCATGGGATGATGGATCTCTTTGGTCGCGCAGCGTAAATCCCACAACCCTTCTGCTCTTCCGTTATTCCGCGCTTACATTCAACGGCCATCGCATTCACTATGACCGGGACCACGCCCGGGTCGAAGGCTATCCCGGCCTCATCGTGCACGGTCCACTGACGGCGACCCTGCTCGCCGAACATTTGCGGGAAAAGTTTCCGAACCGGCGCCTGGTAATATTCTCCTATCGCGGTCAACGTCCCCTGTTCGATCTCGATCCTTATGAGATTCAGGGTCTTGTTGAAACCGGAGACAGTTCATCGCAAAGTGCTCCGTCGGAAGAATCCAATACACGTATCGCCCTCAGGGCCCTCGATCCCAGAGGCCAGGTTGCCATGTCCGCGACGGGGCTTGTCGAAGCCTGATTTCGCGGTCGCCAAAACAAAAGTGGAGGAAGTCTCATGCCCAGTCCCGCCGGATTCCCGGTCATCGCTCTCGAAGAACATTTCCTGGACGAAGAAATAACCGCACATTTTACAGGCGGCGACGTTCTGCGCCTGCCGCCGATACAGGAACGCCTGATGGACACCGGATCCCATCGCCTCGACGAAATGGATGCTGCTGGTATTGATATGCAAGTCCTGTCCCTTGGTGCGCCGGGAACCCAGAAACTACCCCCGGATAAGGCCGCAGACATCACCCGTGCCGCCAATGATCGGCTCTATGAAAAGATTCAGAAAAATCCCAACAGGTTTGCGGGATTCGCCGCTCTCCCCACGACCGACCCTGACGCCGCACCGAACGAGCTGGACCGCGCCATCAAGGATCTCGGTTTCAAGGGAGCCATGATACACGGACTCACCGACGGCGCCTTTATTGATGGCAAGGAATTCTGGCCTATCTTCGAACGCGCAGAGGCGCTGGACGTACCCATCTATCTCCACCCCGCCTTTCCCCATGCGCCTGTCGTCGACGCCTATTACCAGCCTTACGTAAAAGACTATCCATTGTTTCCGACGGCCGCCTGGGGATTTGGCGTAGAAATCGGCACGGAAGCCATTCGCCTTGTTCTCAGCGGTGTTTTCGACGCCTATCCGAAACTGAAAATCATCCTTGGCCATCTCGGCGAGAGCCTGCCGTTTCTACTCTGGCGCATCGACCACACACTGTCCCGCGCCGGTAACAATCCGGTTAAATTCCGCGAAATTTTTTGTCGCAATTTCTGGCTTACGACGAGCGGCAATTTCTCCGACCCCGCACTTCTGTGCACCATTCAGGAACTGGGCGTTGATCGCATCCTGTTCGCCATCGACTGGCCCTTTGTCGTCAATACTGACGGTGTCGACTGGCTGGATAACACGTCGCTTTCCAGGGAAGACAAGGCCAAGATATTCCACAGGAATGCGGAACGGCTATTGCGCATGTAAGTGATTACTTCCGGCAGCAGAGCCCAGGGCCGCATCCAGGACGATCAATGCTCCGTGAGCCATGTCCGCGCCGGAGCTGTGACCGAGGCGGACAAGCCTCGAAAGTGTTTGTTCCATTTGTTCTGGTTGGGGCATAAGCAGGCTCAGGAGAAA
>JANQOC010000577.1 GCA_028279265.1 Hyphomicrobiales bacterium | reverse complement strand
ACAGCCCTTCTGCACGACACAATCGAAGACACTGAAGTTACACGCTCCGAGATCGACGAACTGTTTGGCCAGGAGATCGGATCTCTCGTTGAGGGACTGACAAAAATTGACGAACTGGATCTGGTCTCGAAAAAAGCCGAACAGGCCGAAAATTTCCGGAAGCTTCTGGTCGCCATCACCAGCGATATTCGTGTTCTGTTGGTCAAGCTTGCCGACCGCCTGCACAATATGCGCACTCTGGAACATATGCGCGTCGATAAACGCGGACGGATCGCCGAAGAAACCATGGATATTTACGCGCCTCTTGCCGGACGCATGGGTATGCAATGGCTGCGGGACGAGCTTGAAAATCTCTCTTTCAAATGGATCAATCCGGAGGCTTTTGAAACGGTTGTCGACCGTTTGACCCTTCTCAGGGAGCGTAACTCCGGCCTCATTGATGAAATTATCGAGGATCTGCAGGAGCGTCTGGAGTTATCCAAAATTTCAGGCAGTGTAACCGGCCGGGAAAAGAAGCCCTATTCGATCTGGAACAAGATGGAACGCAAGCAGATCTCTCTTGAGCAGCTTTCCGATATCTTCGCATTTCGGATCATTGTCGATACGGTGGAAGATTGTTACCGGGTTCTCGGTGCGATCCATACCCACTGGCGTATGGTCCCCGGTCGCTTCAAGGACTATGTTTCGAACTCCAAGCAGAACGACTATCAGTCCATCCATACAACCATTATCGGTCCGCGCCACCAGCGCGTTGAACTGCAGATCCGAACGGAACAAATGCATAGAATTGCCGAGTATGGTGTGGCGGCGCACGCTCTCTACAAGGAAGATGTGCGGGAAAATGGCAATCGGGAAATTGTCGCCAGTAAAACCCTCCGGTCCTATGAAAGCAATGCCTATCAATGGCTGCGCCGCCTGGTGGATATGTTGCTCGAAGGCGATAACCCGGAGGAGTTTCTTGAGCACACCAAGCTCGAACTGTTTCATGACCAGGTGTTCTGTTTTACGCCAAACGGCCGCCTGATCGCCCTGCCGCGCGGCGCGACGCCGATAGATTTCGCCTATGCCGTTCACACGGATATCGGCAACAGTTGTGTCGGTTCCAAAATCAACGGACTTCATATGCCCCTGGTTACACAACTGGACAATGGCGATGAAGTTGAGATTATGACGTCGCAGGCCCAGACACCCCCTCCGGCATGGGAAAAAATTGCGGTCACCGGGAAAGCGCGCTCGGCCATCGGCCGGGCGACGCGGGAAGCACGGCGGCGCCAGTATAGTGATCTTGGTCGACAAATTCTGTCGCGCGCCTGCCGGCGCATCGACAAGGAAATCGACGATATCAATCTGAATGCCTTTCTGCACAAGTTCTCACAAAAGTCCGTGGAAGATATTTTCGTCGCCGTTGGGCGCGGAGAACTGGCCTCCAGCGATGTCTTCAAGGTTCTGTTTCCGGAAGCGGTTGAACAGCCACAACCCAAGCGGCCGGCGGTTCAGCGCCATGACGAGGGTTGGTTCAATCTGCGTAAGGTCATCGGGTTGAAATTCAGGATGCCGGGAAGCCAGGCCAAAAATCGCGCCGATGAGGTCAACGGTATTCCTATTCGCGGGCATCAGGCGGAATTTCCCGTTGATTTTGCTGAAGGCGGGGCCGTGCCTGGCGACCGCATAGTCGGTATCATGACCCCCGGTGAGGGGATGAAGATTTACCCCATTCATTCACCAACCCTGGAAAAATATGACGAGGAGCCCGAAAGATGGGTCGATGTCACCTGGGATATTGAGGAGAACAATTCCGACCGGTTTTTGTCTCAGATTGAAGTCACGGCGATCAACGAGCCGGGGTCATTGGCGCAGATTGCCAAGTTTATCGGCGAGACCGATGGGAATATCGATACGGTTCAGATGATGGATCGGGCCACGGATTTCACCAACATGCTGATTCGACTGGAAGTCTGGGATCTCAAACACCTGAATCAGATCATTTCCGGCCTGCGGCGTATGTCCGTCGTCAGCCGAGTGGCCCGAAATTTCGGTTGAGCAGGGGTTGGGTGATCTTGTAATTTTTCCCAGATTGGAATATCGAGCCGTCTGGAAACCGTGACGGATCGTTGCGAATTGCGGTGACAGTTTTGAAATTTCTAACAAATTTATTGTCAATCGGAACTTAAAATCTGCGCATTGACATCTTATAATACTTCCACGGCGGGTGTTGTGAGTTGTCGCTCTGGACTGGAAGTTTGGGGATTTTTACCTGAGGTTTGGAAATGCTATTCAGTCGGCGGAACAGCCCATCGATCTATGAAAAGATAAGAATAGCTGCCTGGCCGCGCAGGAGCTGGCTGCGCTCCGCCCGCTATGTCCTGCATCGACTGTGGCGATTGAGTGCCTCTCCCCACAAAATCGCAATCGGTTGTGCTGCCGGCATTTTCGTATCTTGCACACCATTTCTCGGATTTCATTTCATATTGGCCGGGCTATTCTCTTGGATGATGCGGGGAAGTATTCTCGCCTCGGCCCTGGGGACATTCTTTGGATCGCCCCTTACTTTTCCATTGATCTGGATTACGACTTTTAATATCGGCAACTGGTTTCTGGGCACTTCGTCTGATATCGGTCGTCTGGATCTGGCCGAGCGTCTGGATGAACTCAGGGTTTACTTTCTCTATGATATTGGCTTTGCATTCGAAATGCTCTTCTATACCCTGTGGCCAATTGTCAAACCGATGATCATCGGCTCAATTCCGGTCGGATTGGTTTTCTCGCTTGTCGGATATTTTTTGATAAAGAAAATTGTTGAAGTTTATCAGTCGAGAAGACAAAAAAGGATCGATATCCATGGAAATGGTCCGATTACAGGCGGAGGTTCGCCTGCAGAGGTTTGAGAATTCGACAGTGGAACTCAAGAAATAAGCTGAAACTTCCCAGAATTACAGCACGATACAGAAAACGATTATGACACATTTACATGGCTCAACCCATCTGAGACTGGGCGTCAATATCGACCACGTGGCTACGATCCGCAATGCCCGGGGCGGGCTCCATCCGGATCCCGTTCGGGCCGCGCTTGCTGCCGCCGATGCCGGCGCCGATGGTATCACCGCTCATTTGCGCGAGGACAGGCGCCACATCTCAGATGAAGACATTGCCAAATTGAAAGGCACAATTGCACTTCCCCTCAATCTCGAAATGGCGCCGACGGAAGAGATGCTAGAAATTGCCCTGCGCAGCCGACCCAATGCCAGTTGCCTGGTTCCGGAAAAACGTCAGGAACTCACCACCGAAGGCGGGTTGGATATCGTCAGGCATGCGTCCCTTCTTGAGCCTTATATCGCCAAGCTCCGGGCTGCCGGTATTCGGGTCTCCCTGTTCATCGATCCGGACAGACAGCAGATCGAAGCGTCCAGGAATGTCGGGGCGGATATCGTTGAATTGCATACGGGCGTCTATTGCGAAGCCCGGCATGGCAAATCCGATGCCGAAATCGACTTCGAACTGAAGCGGTTGCAAGAGGCGGCGGAACAGGCTGATGAAATCGGCCTTGAAGTGCATGCGGGTCACGGGCTGGACTTTGAAAGTGCCGGCGAGGTTGCCGCCATTCCGCAACTGGTTGAACTCAATATCGGACATTTTCTGATCGGCGAAGCTATATTTGGCGGTTTGGATTCATCTATCCGGCGCATGCGCGCCATTATGGATAACGCCCGCGCAAAAAGCAGCGGCTCGAAGTCGGCTTAGGAGTTGCTGTCGTGATTTTGGGGCTTGGTAACGACATAATAGACATTCGCCGTATCGAGGCGACGATTGAAAAATATGGGGAGCGGTTCCTGGATCGGGTCTTTACAAACGAGGAACGCAAGCGATCGGACCGTCGCCAGGCTCGTGTCGCTTCCTACGCCAAGAGATTTGCTGCAAAGGAAGCTTGCGCCAAAGCGCTGGGAACCGGATTGACCCAGGGGGTCTTCTGGCGCGATATGGGGGTCGTAAACAATGCCATGGGACAGCCGTCACTGGCGTTGACGGGGGGGGCGGAAGAACGGCTCAAACACCTTGTACCAGATGGGTACAGTCCCCAAATTAACCTGACGATTACTGATGATTTCCCTTTGGCTCAAGCAATTGTGATTATTTCTGCGGTACCGCTAAGTCCTGGCGCGAGCTGACAAAACAGTCTGATTTACCGGTCTTTGTGCCAAACCGGCAGCGACCCCACCGAATTGCCGGGACCGCCGATTACCGCGGAAACCCGGGAGCCAGACAAATGAACTTGCCCGAGGGTTGTGATCCGCGTTAATAATTCCGGCTGAAAGATAAAGGATCGGAGCTATGAAATGGCTGTAGAAAGCAGTACAAAAAAGACGCGACAGGGCGGCCTGATGGACACTGTCAAAGTCGTGATTCACGCTCTGATTCTGGCGATGATTGTCCGGGTTTTTCTCTACCAGCCTTTTAATATTCCATCGGGGTCAATGAAGGAGACACTGCTGATCGGGGACTATCTGTTTGTCTCGAAATTCAGTTATGGCTACTCGAAATATTCCATGCCCCTCAGCCCCAATTTGTTTTCCGGGCGCATTTGGTCGGCGGAACCTCAGCGCGGCGATGTCGCTGTTTTCAAACTGCCCACGGATAACTCAACCGATTATATAAAGCGCGTTATCGGCCTGCCCGGCGATGAGATCCAGATGCGCCAAGGCGTAGTCTATATCAACGGCAATCCCGTTCCCAAAAAACGCATCGACGATCATGTGGCAACTGACTATTACGGTAATCGCGTGCGCATACCCCGCTACGAAGAAACTCTGCCCAATGGCGTCAAATTCGCGGTGCTGGACCGCAATCCCAACGGCACCTTTGATAACACAAATGTTTATCGTGTTCCCGAAGGTCATTATTTCATGATGGGGGACAACCGGGATAATTCCACCGACTCCCGTGTGCTGAGCCAGGTCGGGTACGTGCCCCTTGAAAATTTTGTGGGTCGTGCGGAAATCGTGTTTTTTTCCGCGACCGAAAGGTGGAGCCTGTTGAAATTCTGGACGTGGCCCGGCGCAATCCGTTGGCCGCGTTTTTTTAGCTCAATTGATTAGTGGTTGCGGAAACTGTTGTTACATCCTGAAAGACGCACCTTATTTGAAGAAAAGCTGGGCTATCGTTTTGACGACGAGAAACGTTTGATCGAAGCCCTGACCCATGCCAGTGCGCGAGGCGATAACAAACGCATGCCGGACAATGAGCGGCTTGAGTTTTTGGGAGACCGGGTGCTGGGACTGGTGATTGCCGATCGTCTGGGACAAATCTTCCCGCACGCAAATGAAGGAGAACTGGCCAAGCGGTTCAACCTCATGGTGCGCATGGAAACCTGTGCTGATGTTGCCAAGATCTGGAAGCTGGGTGATGTGGTCATCGTAGGGCAAAGTGAAATGCGCAACGGGGTTTGCGAGAAACCGACCATTCTTGCCAATGCCTGCGAGGCTGTGATCGGTGCTGTCTACCTGGACGGAGGCTATCGGGCGGCAAAAACTGTTGTTTTGAAAGTCTGGGAACCGATGCTGGAAATTGAGCCAAAACAGCTCATTGATCCCAAATCCGGCCTGCAGGAGTGGGCGCAGGGATTACAATTGCCCCTGCCCCGATATCGCGTGAAACATCAGAGCGGACCCGATCATAACCCGGAATTCTTTGCCGAGGTCGTTATTGAAAACTATGATCCGGCGACGGGTTCCGGACAGAGCAAACGTTTGGCGGAGCAAGAGGCAGCCAGGACTTTCCTGCTGCGGGAAGGCATCTGGCGTGATGAGCGAAACTAGAGCATGACCCAGAACGACCAGCAAACTGACCAGACCCGTTGTGGGTTCGTGGCGTTGATCGGCGCGCCAAATGCGGGCAAGTCAACACTGACCAACCAACTCGTTGGCGCCAAAGTATCCATCGTCACCCATAAAGTGCAGACAACGCGGGCACGGCTGCGCGGTATTGTCATTCAGGGACAAAGCCAGATCGTCATCGTCGATACGCCCGGGATATTCACACCCAAAAAACGTCTCGACAAAGCGATGGTGGATGCTGCCTGGGCCGGAGCTCAGGACTCCGAGATCGTCATCCTCATCGTTGATGCAACGCAATCTGCGCAGGCACTGGAGGACGCGCTTGTCGATGATCTCAAGAAACTCAATCGACACCTGGTCATCGTGCTGAACAAGATTGATCTGGTGAAGAAAGAAGCTCTCCTGGAGCTGACCCGCGACCTGGAAGAAAGACTTTCGTTCGATCAGTTGTTCATGATTTCGGCCCTAAAAGGAGATGGTGTCGCGGATTTGCTCGACTATCTGCAGCATCAGGTGCCTCTGGGACCCTGGCTTTACCCGGAGGATCAGATTTCTGATGCCCCCTGGCGAACGACCGCGGCCGAAATTACGCGGGAAAAACTTTTTTTGCAGTTGCATGAAGAATTACCCTACGCTTCCACCGTTGAGACGACGGACTGGAAGACATTGAAAAACAAATCTGTGCGCATCGAGCAAACGATCTATGTGGAACGGCAGAGCCAGAAAAAGATCGCCATCGGCAAGAACGGGCAGACACTAAAAAAGATTTCCATGGCCGCACGCCAGGAAATTTCAGATCTGCTGCAAGTCCCGGTCCATCTGTTCATTTTTGTCAAAGTCAGGGACAACTGGCACAATGATCCGGAGCGCTACCAGGAAATGGGCCTGGACTATCCCGCGAAGTTCTAGTCTGCTCTCACGGAGAGATGAGTAGCGGGTATACAGGAGAAGAAGGTGAACTGGTCTGACGAAGGTATTATCCTGTCGGTACGCACTCACGGCGAAACCAGCGCTATCCTCGAACTTCTGACCTTGTCCCATGGGCGTCATTTGGGTCTCGTACATGGAGGACGCTCTCGGCGTTTGCGCCCGGTCCTGCAATCGGGAAATACGGTTACCGCGGACTGGCGCGCCCGTCTTGCGGATCATCTCGGCGTCTACAAGGTGGAACTCTTGCAGGCGCATGCGTCACTGGCCATGCTGAATAAGCGCGCACTCGCGGGACTGACTTCGATGTGCGCCATGGCCCAGTTGCTTCCCGAGCGTGATGTCCAGACCGGATTGTTTCTGGCCATGAAGCTCATCCTGGAGCATCTCGATGAAGAGGAGATCTGGGTTAAACTTCTGATTCGCTGGGAACTGGAATTGCTGAGCGAATTGGGATTCCGCCTGGACCTCACGCAATGTGCGGCCACCGGAGGTAAGGATGACCTGATTTATGTCTCCCCGAAGTCCGGTGCCGCCGTCTCCAGGCAAGCCGGTCTTCCTTACGAAGACAGACTGCTGAAATTACCGGCTTTTCTCCATCAGGAAGACCGTGGAGAAATTACGTCAGAAGATATTACGGATGGATTGTGCCTGACCCAGTTCTTTCTGGAAAAAAGAATCTATCAGCCCCAGGGACTCAAACTGCCGGAAGCGCGTCTTCGTTTGGTGTCATATTTGTCTCAGGGGGATTAATCCTGTCTGATTTCCTTGAGAAATTCGACTATTATTCACTTGCACGGACTTGAGAACTACAGCTGGTTAGGTTAATCGGAAGATTATGAGTGACAAACCGATTCTCGATAAAGGCGGGCCCATTGAGCCCGTGAATCTGCGCGACGCACTTGAAGAGCGCTATCTCGCCTATGCCCTGTCGACCATTATGCATCGGGCTCTGCCGGATGTACGCGACGGTCTAAAACCGGTTCACCGCCGGCTTCTTTATGCCATGCGTCAGCTTCGACTCGACCCGGAGGGGGGATTCAAGAAATGTGCGCGTGTCGTCGGTGATGTCATCGGTAAATTTCATCCCC
>JANQOC010000574.1 GCA_028279265.1 Hyphomicrobiales bacterium | reverse complement strand
CCGGTATCGACCGCAAGATTTCACCAAACCTGCATCTGGGCGCTTTGTGGGGAGCTGCTGTCATGAGCCAGGATTTTGACGATGCCCATCGTCAGACCGAGTGGAGCACATTCTTTACCGGCATATTTAATCGGCTACACACATCGCGGTCGGCCCTGGATGTCGTTTTCCTCGCAGGATGGACGCACAAGGAAAGAGAGCGAAAAATATTTCATCGCGGCAGTCATGAATTCATGAAAAAGGTACGCGGCGAGAATGACGGTTTGCTGGTCTCTGTCGAAGCCGCTCTGACCCACGATATGGGGATTCTCGGACTGGTGGGACAAATTAAGGGGCGATACGCCGCCAACTTTTTTGGCGATTATCAACAGCCGGAAGGGCAACAGGGCGGGGCAACTCCAGGGGGACGGGTACAACTGGTACAGGGACGTGTGGAAATCGCCCGGCCCTTCAGGTTAAAAACCCTTGCGAAAGAAAAACAGAAAATTTCGCCCTATATGGGGCTCGACTATCGTCACAGCATTGACGGATTTTGCAGCGATCCCCGCCTGTATGCGGAAGGGACGCGTCTGGATTTCTCCGACACGCAAGATGATCTTCTGGCCATTTTGGGGGTCCGCTACTCGGCACAGTTCGGAGATGAATTTTCCGTCAATCTCGATCTCGAGCAGCAACTGTCAAAAGACGGTGCGCCGGTAACCATTGGCAGCATTGGCGGCGTGTGGAAGTTCTAAGGGAACTGCGGACATCACACTTATGTTACGGTAATTGGCGCAAGTCCAATGCTTATAACCAAATTGAATGGATGTTCCCGCCAAATCGAATAGTCAAACGATGCTTCGACGAAATATTATTCTTCGTCAAAGTTGTTTAACGACGATGTCAACCAACTAACGATAAAGGCCATTAACTAAAGAAGGTGCTGGTGCCAATATTTTAAAAAGTATAGCATTCCATAAGACAAAACGATAATGTTGGTCTCAAATTGCTGGCCGAATACCCGGTTTTGTGCCTGCAGGCGGGTGCATCGAAAATCTTGTGGTCGAGTGCATCGAAAAAGAAGTGCCGGAATCTGCTGAACCAAGCGTTCGGAAGAGCAATACAAAAATACGGACCACGCTGTGTTGAGAGCAATGCAGTAAACCGAAAAAAACTTTATCTAAGTTATCCAGGGAGGAATAAAAATGAAACTTTTAAAACTGATTTCCGTTTTAGCTGTCGCACTTGGGGTGACGGTTTCTTCGGCAAGTGCCGCCGAGGTCAAACTGAATTTCGGCCATTTCATGTCACCGAAGCATCCTATGCATAGGGGCGTATTCGTTCCCCTGGTCAAACAGGTCAAAGAAGCTTCCAACGGCGAAATCAATATCAAGATTTTTGACAGCGGCAAACTTGGGAAAGGTCCGGTTCAACAATACAAACGCATCAAGGAAGGCGCTTTTGACCTTGGATTTGGCGTGCTTGTATACACCCCGACTCTCTTCCCCAAAACGATGCTGGCAAGTAAGCCCGGAGTCGGAGGCACGGCAGAAGCCGTCGCGCGTCAGATCTGGAATGTTTACAGTGCCCATTTGCAGGATGAGTTCAAGGAAGCCAAACTGTTAGGGTTGTGGGCAAACTGGCCCGCAGTTTTGATTTCCAAGAAGCCAATTCGAACACCGGCAGACGTTAAAGGTCAGATCGTCCGCACATCTTCCGCATTCGATGCGCCCCAGATCAAAGCATGGGGTGGCGTGCCGGAACAGATTTCCGTTACCCAGACTTATGATGCATTCCAGAAGGGTACGGTTGACGCGGTGTTCATTGCTCCGGCTGCCCTGTATCGTCCCTGGAACCTTCACGAACCCGGAAACTATGTAACTGTCGGAATGAAAAGCCCGGCCTCCATTTTCTACTTAATGGCCAATAAAGACAGCTGGTCCAAGCTTTCGAAAAAACATCAGGAAGTTCTGGAAAAAGCAACAGGTCAGGAATTCTCGATCAATGCGTCAAAAGTCTGGGGCAAAGCCGATGCTCAGGCTTTCGAAAAGCTCAAAACGCAAAAAGGTATCGAGGTCATCAATCTGACCGCCGATCAGGCTGCAGCTTTCGACAAACTGACGGATCAGGTTGTGAACAGCGAAGTTGACAAGGCCCAGGCTCAGGGAATTCCGGCTCGGGAAATATTCGGCAAGCTGACGAACTAGACCACAAACAGCACAATTCCCTTGAAGGAACACTCCATGCAGGAAGAGACATCCAAAGGGAATACAAAGCTGCTCGATAGGTTTGATCGATTCCTCAGAGGGATTGCTCTATGGATCGGTGGAATTCTTATATTCCTGATGGTTGCTCTGACGGTTTCCCACGTCGTCGGCCGTTACATCTTCCGATCCCCTATCGAAGGCTTTGTCGATTTGGGTCAGCTTATGCTGGTCCTGGTGGTCGCCTCCGCGATCGCCTATAGCGGCCGGACCGGCGGGCAAATCTCGGTCGAGCTGATCGATAATCTTGTCAGTCCGGCGGTTTTGAAAGTCATCGAAATCTTCGTGCGTCTCGCAGGTTTCGCAATCATTTCGGTGCTGACCATCCGTCTCTACCACGACGGACCGAAAGCCGCGGAGAACGGGGAACAGACCACCAGTCTCGGCGTGTCCTTTGAGCCGTTCTTCTATTTCCTGGCTACGGGAATGGCACTTTACGGTCTGGTGCTGATAGCTGAGGCCATTTCTCTTTTCAGAAACAGGAATATCGGTCGGGAACAGGCCCTGTTGTTCGGGAGCGAAGATGATGGATCTCTCTGACGCTCAAATCGGATTTCTCGGCCTGTTTCTGCTGTTTGTTCTGCTGATCCTGCGTATGCCCGTCGCCATAACGATGCTGATTATCGGCTTCGTCGGATCCTTTTGGATTACGGGAACAAAGCAGGCGCTCATATTCCTGAGCACCGAGACATTCGACATCGCGACATTCCAGACCCTTTCAATCATCCCCATGTTTATCCTGATGGGGAACCTGGCTGGAAACTCCGGAATGAGTCGGGATCTTTACAAGGCCGCGTTCGCCTGGTTCGGGCATTTCAGGGGCGGTCTGGCTTCGGCAACGATTCTCGGTTGCGCCGGTTTCGCGGCGGTAAGCGGTTCATCGGTCGCCGGTGCAATAACCATGGGCCGCGTCGCCCTGCCGGAGATGGAACGCTATAAATACAGCCCGTCCCTGGCG
>JANQOC010000564.1 GCA_028279265.1 Hyphomicrobiales bacterium | reverse complement strand
CTGCTCATGGTCTGCACCGTGAATAAGGGGTTCCAGAAACTGTCCGTCCTTTATATATAAAGCGCCGATGCCCTTCGGCGCATAAAGCTTGTGCCCGGCGATTGACAGATAGTCGACACCCAACTGTTCCACTCCGGTGGCAATTTTTCCAACGGATTGGGCCGCATCCGTGTGAAACGGGATGCCATGCATTTGGGCTATCGCCGCACATTCTCTGATGGGCTGCACGGTTCCGACTTCATTGTTTGCATGCATGATGCTGATGAGAACGGTATTTCCCGAAATCGCTTTTTCCAGATCATCGGGATCGACCTGACCGAAACCGTCGACGGGCAGATAGGTAATTTCAGCGCCCAGCTTTTCAAGAAACCGGCAAGGCGCGATGATTGCCGGGTGCTCAACGGCCGTGGTGATAATGTGGGGATTTTTGTCTGCGTGCCGGTAGAACGTTCCCTTGAGCACCATGTTATTGGCTTCGCTGCCGCCACTGGTAAAGACAATCTCTTGCGGCGAACACTGCAGAATTGCGGCAACCTGCGCCCTTGCCTCGGCCATATAATGCTGCGCAGGGACACCGGCCCAGTGCAGGCTCGAGGGATTTCCAAACGCCTTGCCCATCAACTCCCGCATCAGGGCTTTGACCTCCGGTGCGAGAGGTGTGCTGGCGTTGTAGTCGAGATAAATCTGGGCCATTGGATTCAGGTCATTGGATTGAGGTCATTGCAATAAATTCGAGCCGCCAGCAATGCTGGGCTTATTCGCGCCGACGGTGCCGCGCCAATTTATCGTACCGGGTTCCCATAATCTTATCTAGTTGGGGTAGATCGTTGACGATTTTCCCTCAATAAGACTGTCTTTCCCTGATCGCGTGTTTAGGTTTCCGTTTTTGCATATTTGCCTGTCAGCTGCGGCGTAAAACGCCCGGGAAGACCCTTTTCGGTATGTTCGAGACGCGTATCCCTGGACCAGGTTCGTTTTAGATCATCACGAATATCAAACTCGAGCCTGCCCAATCCGTCGACTTCCATGGCCACTTCATCCCCATCCTGGAAACCGCTCAGCCCTCCGTGATTTGTACCTGTGGCAATGAGATCACCGGGTTCGAGCGGGTGAATGGAACTCAGCCACTCGATACAGCTCGGGATATCATGGGCCATATCGTCGGTATTAAAATCCTGTTTTAGATTACCATTGACCCACAGGCGGACCTGCAAATTTTGCGGATCCGGGATTTCATCTGCGGTGACAAGAAAGGGGCCAATGGGCGCGAACGTGTCGCGTGATTTCATCTGGAAAAACGTGTTGCCTGCGGGCGGCAGGTCTCGCGCGGATCCATCGATGAAATTGACATAGCCGAAGATATGATCATAAGCCTTGTCTCTGGCTACATTCTTAGCCGGTTTTCCGATAACGATACCCAGTTCCGCTTCGCCTTCGAATATGGAGGCCGGCACATCGGGGAGTACCATTGTATCTCCGGGGCCGATAATGGCGCTGGAGGCTTTGTGAAACCCGTTGATCGGAGCGGGTTCTTTGAGCCTTCCGTCTTCCATATAATTGACCGCCATGCAGTCTATGTTTCCCGGTTTCGGTAACGGTGGGCGAATGCGTACCTCATTAACGGGTTTAGATGGACAAGTATTGGCGGCTCCCAGCAATTTATCCCGGTAATCCGGAAATGCTTTGATCAGTCCGATGATCAGATCATGGGGACCTGAGTGCGGAAGGTTCTCGACAATTGAAGTGACGTCATAAACCTGACCGTCTTCGAAAATTCCGAGACGAAAATCATCAAAATAAAGTAGCTTCATTCTTCAACCCGTTTTTGTTTCTTATCCCTACATGCAGTTATCTCAGAGCCGATCAGGACTGCAAGAAGATTCTGCTGAATCGGGTCGCGTTTTTTATGTGCTTACATAATTAGGGCTCCTGGATTGACCGGTTCCAAGCCCTGTTTGCTGGCCGGCAACGTTACTAAGAATTAATTTTGTTCATTGGCGGCAATCAACTAGTGTGCCTCAAAATTTGCAAGGGTGTTCCCATGATCCGAAATTCAGACATTGACGGCTATTCACGTTTTTCCATCCTGGTACACTGGATAACAGCTTTTTTAATCGTCCTGTTGTTCGTCACCCATGAGGGAGACCAGGGTGATCTTGCATATTACATTCATGTGAGCTTCGGAGCGATCGCAGGATTGTTTCTGATCTGGCGCGTCAGTTACCGTTTTCGCAAAGGCATGTCAAAAAAGCCGGATCAGTCCCCTGTTCTCAATCTGCTTTCCGCTATTGTCATCTATGGCTTTTTGGTCTGCATCCTGGTGGTCATATTAACGGGATATTTGTTGCCCTGGTCCATGGGACAGCCGATTGACTTCATGGGCCTTTTTGCCATTCCGTCACCGATTCCGCAATCTGAGGGTTTGTATGAGTTTACAGAGGAACTGCACGAGATTTCGGGGCAGGCTTTCATACCGCTATTGATTCTGCATGTTCTGGGCGTTGCTAAACATGTGTTTATTGACCGGGACGGGATTGCAACCCGAATGACCCGTGCCTCGAAATCAGGAATATAAAAGTTTGGGTCGGGCGTACTTTCATGTGATGTCATTCGACCAAACTGATTTCAACATTGAAATCTTTAAATAAATCGCCTGCCATAATATTGCTTTCTTGATCGACGATCGTTTTGAATTCATTTGAGTTTGTGAATCGCCAGAATTGGCACTTTTTGTATTTTACGTCTTCACGATTTCATGATCAGGGAATTTTCATCGCCCCGAACTTGTAAAGACGATTGTCACTTGCAGTCAGTAAAGCGACTGACCTGACTGAATTTCATTTGCAGATTGACGGCCTGACAATTCAGACGATCAAATCCGAAATGGTTTGATGGTTGATTGGGGAGCGCTACTTATTGCGCCGGTCAATGCCGGTTGAAATTTTATGAGAGGGATTCTTTCGATGACCATTTCTGCGGACTCGAGTTTAATAGGACTGGCAACGGCGACACCGGAAACAATTTTACCACAAAGCTCCGCTGCAGAAATTTCCAGAGAAGTGTTTTCCAAACGTTTTGAAGAATTCGATCGCCTCGCTCCGGTCTTTTTCAACGCCGGCATTAAACAACGTCACATCTCCATGCCCATTGAGTGGTACCTGGAGCCCCTGGATTGGAATAAACGAACGCAAGCGTTCCTGGACGTCGGAACCCGGCTGTTTTGCGAAGTGGCCGACAAGGTCCTCTCCAAGTCGGGGCTGCTGGCCTCCGATATCGATACCATCGTTACAGTGACATCCACCGGGGTCGCCACTCCCTCACTGGAAGCCCGAGCCTTATCTGTTATGGGGTTCCGGACGGATTGCATTCGCATACCGGTGTTTGGCCTTGGATGCGCCGGTGGCGTCTCCGGTTTGTCCCTCGCAAATGATCTGGCCAAGGCACAGCCGGGAAAAGTGATTTTGCTCGTCGTGATCGAACTTTGCTCACTTACCTTTCGAATGGATAAACTCTCGAAAGCCAATATTGTCGCGACAGCCTTGTTTGGAGATGGGGCCGCTGCCGCCATCGTCACCAACGGGTCGAGCGGTACAAATATCGGACTGGGATCGGGGTGTCAGAAAACCTGGCCTGATACACTCGGGATCATGGGCTGGAATGTGGAACCGGAAGGGTTGGAGGTTATATTCGACCGCTCAATTCCCCCGTTCGTACGTAAAAATATGAAAGAGACCTTGGGCGGATTCCTAAGCGAACTGGATCTTGCCGAGGATCAGCTGAATCGGTTTTCATTTCATCCCGGCGGAACGAAGGTTCTGGAAGCCCTCGAAGCGACTTTGAATCTTGAAACGGGATACCTTGATATAGAGCGAGATATTTTGAGTGAATTTGGCAATATGTCTGCCCCCACAGCCCTTTTTGTCCTTGAACGCTATCTCGAAACCAAGCCTGAAGGCTTATCCCTGATAACGGCTCTGGGGCCCGGCTTCACCGCTTCAACGCTCCCGGTTACGGTGGCACAATGAATATTATCTATCTGTTACTCGCCTTCGTAACCCTGCAACGCCTCCTGGAGCTGGTGCTGGCCCGAAGAAATACAAAGCGCCTTCTGGCGCGTGGCGGTTACGAAAAAGAAGCAGGACATTATCCGGCAATTGTTGCACTGCATACGACATGGTTGATCGGTTTGTGGCTGTATGCCGGTTCGGCGACCCTCAATCCCATATGGCTTGCCGCATTTCTCCTGCTTCAGCTCCTGCGCGTCTGGGTTCTGTGGACACTGGGCGATCGCTGGACAACGCGCATAATTGTCGTCCCCGGCGAACCGAAAATCCGGCACGGTCCCTATCGATTTCTCAACCATCCCAATTATGCGATTGTCATTGGGGAAATTGCTGT
>JANQOC010000552.1 GCA_028279265.1 Hyphomicrobiales bacterium | reverse complement strand
GGGGATGGGGCGCCTCCCGCCGTGACCGATCCGCAGGAGGCCCGGCGTTTTGATCGCGAAAGCGGTGCCGACGCCCTGGCCATTCCCGTTGTCTGCTCGGTTTTAAGATGCACATTGCCAACGGAAATGGCCAGGGCGTCGGCACCGCTTTCGCGATCAAAACGCCGGGCCTCCTGCGGATCGGTCACGGCGGAAGCCGCCCCATCCGCATACCCCACAAACCCAACCTCCCCCTCGACCGAAATGCCGTGGGGACGGGCTTTCTCGACGATCCGGGACGTTGTCTCGATATTCTCGGAAATCGGCAGTTTCGAACCGTCGAACATCACAGATGTAAATCCGTGGTCGATCCCCTTCAGGCATTCTTCGACCGTATAGCCGTGATCTATATGGCAAACCACGGGGATGGAAGCGTTGTCCGCCAGATGGCGGAACATTTTCCCAAGTATGGGAACCGGCGTGTGTTTGCGGCAACCGGGCCCTGCCTGCAAAATAATGGGAACATTGAGCTCTTCACCCGCGGCGACATAGGCTTGCGCATCTTCCCAGCCGAGCACTACAAGGCCGGCAACCGCATACCCCTGTTCCAGGGCCGGTGTCAGCACTTCGCGTAAAGAGACGGCCGTCATTTAAATTTAGCCACCATGTCCTTAATGCCGGGGATCGTTTCTACCTGCCAGGCATGTTCGGGTTGAAAGAATTGCACAAGAGAGCGCTGCGACAGGCCGCCCAGGATCGTAAAATAATACATCTCATATCCCGGGGCGACGACACAGGGATGATAGCCCTTTTCCAGCGTAATGGTCGAACCGTCAACGATGTGATAGGCATCGCCGACTTTGCCGTCCTCGCGCTGAACAAGTTGCATACCGAATCCATTGCGCGGTCGAAACCGGAAATTATAGGTTTCATCGTGGCGGGTTTCGTCAGGCAGACGATCCGTATCGTGCTTGTGCGGCGGAAATCCCGACCATCCGCCCTGCCCCACCGTATAGAGTTCGGAGACCAGGGGCCGCCCGACTTTTCCGTGTTGTTTCTGACCCAGTATATGTTTGATCTTCCTGTGTGTCTTGGTGTCGTCAGAACCATACTGGACGAGATCGAGATCATCGGCACGGACCGCAAAGGGATCCAGCGTCTCTTCAAAACGGGCTCCGGCGATAAAAACTTCCGCTTGATCCGACACACAATTGAACTCGGCCTTGGCACCCGACGGCACATAAACACCCTCGGGTTCTCCATCCCAGACATCGCTGCCCCGGTTTCCGATGGCGTCGAATTTTTCACCCTCGACATTGATTGTCAGTGTTCCTGTTGCCGGAACAATGGCCGTTTCGTAACCCGGCACGGAATAGGCAAAGGACTGGCCGTGGGAAAGCTTGATGATGTTGAAATAATTGAGCGGAACTCGCGTGTCGTCAGCATCGATGATCGGACGATTTTCATTTTCGAATGGAGGGATATGCATGAACTGTCCTCTTAACCGGCATCTGACATGCCGGGATGGGTTTCAATGAATGCGTCGATTTCTTCGGGAGTGGGCATGGCCGGGGCACATCCCACCCGGGAAACCACGAGGGCGGCCGCCGCGGAACCGCGAACAACTGAATCCTTGAGAGATCGGTTCGAAGCCAGTGAGGAGATAAATACACCGAGGAATGAATCTCCGGCACCTGTTGGCTTTAGGGCTTCGACTTTGAAAATGCCGGTGGCGATTTCCTCGCCTTCAGACGTAAACGTCACCGACCCCTTTTCCCCCATCTTGTAGATAACGATCTGAGTCCCCTGGGCTGCAAGTTTTTTCGCAAACGAAAACCCCTGCCCCGGACCGCCGGCCATGACATCGAACTCATCGTCATTGCCGATGATCACATCGCAGAAGAAAGCTGCATGGGAATATGTGTTTGCGGCATCCTCTCCCGATACCCACGAGTAAGGCCTGTAATCTATATCGAATATGATGGGCAATGCGGAATCTTTCGCCTGTTCAAACGCCGAAAAACAGGCGGAGCGCGAAGGTTCGGCGGCGAGGACTGTTCCGGTGGTAATAAGCGCTGCGAAAGAACTGTAGTCCGGAGCCAGGACGTCTTCTTCGGTCATTTGAAAATCGGCGGCATTGTTTCGATAAATAACCGACTGATGATCCTCGACCCGGCTTTCGACCACGGCGAGGGAATTTCGGCATTCCCCGCCCACGCTTTTTACGAAGGTTCGGTCAACCCGGTACTTATCGAGTTCATTGAGACAAAACCGACCGATGGCGTCATCGGATACCGATGTCAGCAGCGAAGCCTGCCCGCTGGACTTGACTATGGCCACCCCGATATTCGCCGACGATCCCCCGAGACAGGCAAAAAACTGGCCCGCCTCTTCGGTCCGGGTTCCCGGTGGATCGGGATAGAGATCCATACCGGCACGGCCGATGATCAAAAAATTGTTTTGACGAATCCGATCAAGTGCCGGGGTCATACACCTTGCCTTTGTTTTTCACGACCGGATTCCTGGGCCTCATGTGCAGCATTAACCCGAGGATCATCGGAGACGAACGGCGAACCGACCTCCCACCAGGTATGCCCCTCCGCGGTCCAGCCTTCATAAGCGTCTACCGGAACCACAATGACCGAGGTCTTGTCGGCTTTTTTGGCGCGTTCAAATGCCGGTTTAAAGTCACTGACGGAGTAAACCGTTTCCGTTATCGCCCCCATGGATGCTGCGTGCGCGGCGAAATCCACCAGGAAGGGTTCGCCCGCAATGTTGCAGTCGGCGATGAGATTATTGTAGGACGCATTACCGAGATTGTTTTGCAACTTGTTGATCACTGCAAAACCACCATTGTCACAAACGATGATTATGAGTTTGTGCCCTGCCAGGACGGATGAATAAATATCCGAGTTCATCATCAGGTAGGAACCGTCACCGGTGAAACAGATCGTATCATTGTCCGGTGCGGTTTCCTGCTGCGCCATCCGCGCGCCCCAGCCACCGGCAATCTCATATCCCATGCAGGAATAGCCAAACTCGATATCGACACTGCCGGGAACCTTTGTGCGCCAGTTGGCACAAACCTCGGCCGGCAATCCCCCGGCCGCCGCCACGATCCGATCCTCCGGTTCGCAAAGTTCGTTTACGGCGCCGACAATCTGGGCGTAGGACACAGGCCTGTTATTCCCGGCCTTGTCGACGGGATTGATATTGACGCTGACATAGTCGTTCCATTTCTGTGTTTCTTCGGCCGCTTGTTCCGACCAGCTCTTCGTCGCCACATGTTCTTCGAGTGCTTCGGATAGGGCTGACAATCCGAGCCGGGCATCACCGACAACGGCATGGGACAAGTGCTTCATGGCGTCATGACGCGCCACATTCAGGCTGACGATAGAGGCGTCTCCGGAAAAGGCCGTCCAGGATCCCGTTGTAAAATCCTGCAGCCGCGTTCCAACGGCAATGATCAGATCAGCCTCGGCGGCCAGATTGTTGGCGGAATTGGATCCTGTAACCCCGATCGGACCGCAGTTCAGGGGATGGGTGTGCGCCAGATTTGCCCGCCCGGCAATCGTCTCCACCACGGGAATCCTGTGTTTTTCGGCAAATTGGGTCAGCTCGTCGACGGCCTTCGAATACTGCACACCGCCACCGGCAATAATCAGCGGCCGCTCTGCCGCTCTAATGGCGTCGGCGGCCGCCTTGATTTCCCGCGCATCCGGCGATTGCCGGCGAATGATATGGGTACGCTCTGCAAAGAATTCTTGCGGATAGTCATAGGTCCACCCCTGGACATCCTGCGGCAGGCCGATAAACGCGGGTCCGCAATCAGCGGGATCCAGCAGCGTGTTGAGCGCCGCCGGCAGCGACTGAATTATTTGCGCCGGGTGGGTAATCCGGTCCCAATAGCGGCTCACGGCTTTAAAAGCATCGTTGACCGACAGAGCCGGATTATTGAAGTGCTCGACCTGCTGCAGAACGGGATCGGGGAGCCGCGTAGAGAACGTGTCGCCGCACAGCATAAGCAGAGGCAGCCGGTTGGTATGCGCAATGCCCGCAGC
>JANQOC010000535.1 GCA_028279265.1 Hyphomicrobiales bacterium | reverse complement strand
ATGAACTTGGAATTGAAGCCGAGCTGTCCCCGGGTCTGCAAGACCGATTCAAGAGAAACCAGATGCGCCAGATGTTGCCCTTTATTGTCAGCGGTGCCCCGGCCATAAACCCTGTCTTTGATGATCCGTAGTTCCCACGGGCTCAGCCCTTCCGACCATGCGCTCTTTTGTCCCAGAATGACGTCCCCGTGGCCGTAGCCGAGAACTGTCAGAAAGTCATCACTTTCAATACGCGAAGCCAGCAGTACCGGCGCCATGCCGGTTTCAGGCCGGTCGAATATCTCGCAATTGTATTCGAGATTTTCGAACTTGGGACGAATCGTATCAAGCAGGTACGATTTCAGATCATCAATACGATCTGGGTTCTGGCTCTCGGTTTTCAGGGCAATGAGGCGCGCCAACTCCCGAAAATAACCATGCTTTTCATCGTCATAATAGTTCTGCGATCTGTCTATTGCTGCTTTACGAGAAGTCTTCATCTAACGCCGATCCGGTTAACCCTAATAATATAGCACGTTATCGATAGTATAAGTTTTACATGGATTCAGGTGCATCAAAATAGTTCCATCAATTCTCCAGTTTTCCGCAGGATTCTGGAAACTTACGTTGATGATTTCGTTGACAATATTGACGGCAGTGCTAGACGTGTTGGATGCTATGGGTAACCAGGTGCAGGATCGGCAACCAAACAATCATAAGCTGGCACATCTGGTTCGATGACGACTCGGTAAAAACAACTCCTGGAGTTTGAATTGCCGAGTTCATGGGAGAAAAAATGTGAGTGTGAAAGTGAGTGCATCGGTCGGAGATTTGTTTCCGCTGAACAATCAGGAAAAACTCCGAAAAAACGATGATTGGCCCGTCCTTTTCGAAACGGCATTGCAAAAAGGGGAGGGGCAGGTTTCTGCAACCGGCGCATTCGCGGCAATCACGGGTCAGCATACGGGGCGATCGGTTAAAGACAAATTTATCGTCAAGGACCCGGTGACCGAACCCATCGTCTGGTGGGATAATTCTCAGCCCATGTCTCCGGAACATTTCGAGGTTCTCTACCAGGACTTTCTCGACTATGCCGAAAACAAAGAGCTTTTTGTTCAGGACCTGTACGCAGGTGCCGATTCAGATTACCGCCTGTCGACTCGGATCTACACCGAGTTGGCCTGGCACGCGCTGTTCATCCGCCACTTGCTCCGGGTCCCTCCCACGGAGGATCTTGGAGATTTTGCGCCGGAATTCACGATCGTAAATTTGCCGGGTTTCAAAGCCGATCCCGAGAGGCACGGTGTTGCCTCGGAAACGGCCATAGCCTGTGATTTTTCCCGCGGACTGGTTCTGATTTGTAATACATCCTATGCCGGCGAAACCAAAAAGTCGGTGTTTTCCTATCTCAACTACATCCTTCCGCAAAGAAAAGTCCTTCCCATGCACTGCTCCGCCAATGAAGGACCCAGCAAGGACTCGGCTATATTCTTCGGTCTGTCGGGAACAGGAAAGACAACCCTGTCATCCGATCCCAAACGCCAATTGCTGGGAGATGATGAACATGGCTGGTCGGCAAACGGCATCTATAATTTCGAAGGCGGATGCTATGCCAAGACGATCAAGCTGTCCGAGGAAGCGGAGCCTGAAATCTATGCGGCATCAAACCGTTTCGGTACCGTCTATGAAAACGTCATTCTCGACAAGCACACGAGGCTCCCGGATTTCGATGACGGCTCCCTGACCGAGAATACACGTTCCGCCTATCCGATGGCCTACATTCCAAACGCCAGCAAAACAGCAACTGCGGGACATCCCCAGAATATTATTATGCTCACCGCCGATGCCTTCGGCGTCTTGCCGCCAATTGCCAAGCTAACTCCCAGCCAGGCAATGTATCATTTTCTCTCGGGCTACACTGCAAAAGTCGCCGGAACGGAAAAAGGGCTTGTCGGTGTTGAAGCAACGTTTTCGACGTGTTTTGGCGCACCGTTTATTCCGCTTCATCCGACCGTCTACGGCAACATGCTGCGGGAACTTATCGCCGAGCACGATGTCGATAGCTGGCTCGTAAACACCGGATGGACCGGAGGAGCCTATGGCGTGGGCTCCCGCATGCCGATCAAGGAAACAAGACGGCTCGTCAACGCCGCATTGGACGGATCCCTCAGCCAGGTTGAAATGCGTACGGATCCGGTATTCGGTTTCCAGGTTCCCAAATCTGTCGAAGGTGTGGACTCCTCCATTCTCGAACCGCGCGAGACCTGGGCCGATAAATCCGCCTATGACGAACAGGCGCGAAATCTGGTCCGTATGTTTGCGGAAAATTTCGAAAAGTTCGAAAGTCAGGTGGATTCGGATGTTATTTCCGCCGCACCGGTTCTGGTCGCAGCCGAATAGCCAAGGGATTTGCGCAACCGCCTGTTAACGCAGAAAAGAATAGAAATTACGATTGCGGACAGCGAGCCGTGGCTGTAATGAACCATGTATGCCAACAGGACGCCCCCATTCAAGAAAAGGTATCGTTGCGGCCGGTCATGAGAACACGGCCGAGGCGGCAGCGGAAATTCTCAGAGACGGCGGCAATGCCTACGACGCGGTGATTGCCGCACTCGTCGCTTCATGCGTACCCGAAACCGTTCTGGCATCTTTAGGCGGTGGCGGCTTTCTAATGGCTAAGCGCGCCGACGATCCTGTCCCGCGACTTTATGATTTTTTCGCACAGACACCGCGCAATAAAAATGCGGCGACAGACTCCCTTGATTTTTATGGAATCGAGGCTGATTTTGGACCCGCCATTCAGGAGTTTCACATTGGTGCGGCATCCGCGGCGGTTCCAGGTGTCATTCCTGGTATATTCCATATTCATCGCGAATTATGCTCGCTGCCACTGCAAAGGATATTTGAACCGGCCGTCAGACTTGCCCGTGAAGGCGTTTCGGTGACCGAGTTCCATGCCTATTTATTCACAATTATCGCCCCTATTCTCACCGCCACCGAGAAGTCCCGGAATTATTTCTGTAAAGATGGTCGGCTCTTGGAAGCCGGGGACATCTTCCGAAACCCGGAACTGGCCAACACACTGGAACAACTGGAGAAAGAAGGACTGGAATTTTTTACGCACGGTGACCTGGGACAAACCATCGCGGCGCAGTCGGACAATGGCAAAGGGCATTTAACGCTCGCCGACT
>JANQOC010000523.1 GCA_028279265.1 Hyphomicrobiales bacterium | reverse complement strand
ATGAGATTTTCGCAACATTTGCTGAAAAAAATGTCAATTATCCGAAAGTCGGGATGTCATGTCTCAATTTTTATGCTAGATACGCACCCGGTTCGTATGTGGAAACCCATATGAACTGTTTCTTCCGTAGAAGGAATTGTCCTTCGTGACAGTTCTTCCACTACTTAGACTTAGCCCCTGCGCCCCTAGCGTCAGGGGCTCTTTTCTTTTGGGCATACTCCCAGAACCTGGCCGCCCTCATGGGGTTGAATTCGTGGTCCTTTCGACAGGACATTACAACAATTCTGACAACTCACACGCCTTCGATAATCGTAATATCCGCTTCCGCCGCTCCCTCTCTCAGAGCTTTCGCAGCCTTGTACTCCTCTGAGTGATAGCAGTCCTGGGCAGCCTGGTAGCTCGGAAATTCCAACACCACATTGCGGCTCCGGGTCTGGCCCTCAACGCATTCGTAGGTGCCGCTGCGTACCAGAAATGATGCCCCGTATTTTTTGAATGGCACGGCGTTGGCTTCGATATAGTTTTTGTAGGCGTCCGCATCCTGGACATCGACATGGGCAATCCAATATCCCTTGGGCATATTTCCTCCGATCAGGTGGTTGCGTTCAACAGCTGCAATTGTCAGTCTCTGGTGTTCGGGAATTCTTTTCGTAACTGCCGTATATGAGTTTCATATTCCTCGCCGGAGATCAACCAGCCATAGCGGCGGATGGCGGCAAGGGTATTTCGCGCTTTCCATAAGACGAGGGCGCTGAGCGGTAGGAAAATGATCGCCAGCTTCCATCCCAGAAAAGCCACCCCCAGGAACAGAAAGATAATAAGCCCATAACCGAGATAGCTCGCCATCGTCTTGAGTAATTTCTGACGTTCGATGTGCCTGTTGATTCCGTTTTCCAGGAGGTAGGCCCGTGCCCGTGCGATTTCCGCACGCTCCAGATTATCGCGCTTGAGACTGTTTTCGATACCGGTACAGATCACGCCGGCGGCGACACCCAGGCCGATCAGGATCGTAATGATGACATGCAATTCCATAGATTTATGCTTGGTACCTGGGAACTCGATATCACGCGGGGGCCGCAATCTTTCCGGTTTGTACGGCTCCGGGGCAGGCAATTCAAGGGGTTCCCGGCGGGAAGTAAGGTCCGCCGGGTTCACCTAAAAGGTCGTTAAATCGGTTTTAAGCGTCCCGTCGCTCGATGGCAATGGCCGTTCCTTCGCCGCCGCCGATGCACAGAGCCGCGACACCGCGCTTGAGACCATAAGTCTCCAGGGCATTGAGGAGGGTCACAATGATCCGCGCACCGGAAGCCCCGACCGGGTGGCCAAGGGCGCAGGCGCCGCCGTGGACATTAAGCTTTTCTCGTGGAATGCCGATTTCGGACATGGCTGCCATGGGCACCACGGCGAAGGCCTCGTTGATTTCCCAGAGATCCACGTCCGATGGCTGCCAGCCGGTTTTTTCCAGAACCTTCCTGATCGCCGGTATGGGAGCCGTCGTGAACCAGTTGGGTTCCTGGGCATGTGTCGCGTGGGCCAGAATTTCGGCACGAATGGTCATATCCCGTTTCTGGGCATCCTTTTCGCGCATCAGAACGAGGGCCGCAGCACCGTCGGAGATTGAAGAGGCATTGGCCGCGGTTACGGTACCGTCTTTTTTGAATGCCGGCTTCAGATTCGGAATCTTGTCCGGACGGGCATTTTTGGGTTGCTCGTCATCGTCAATTTCGACCGTCTCCTTGCGGGTCTTGACCGTCACGCTTGTGATCTCTTTTTTGAAACGGCCTTCTTCCTGGGCTTTTAAGGCGTTGCTCAGGCTTCCCAGGGCATATTCGTCCTGCTGATCGCGGGTGAACTGATATTTTTCTGCGCAATCCTCGGCAAAAGTACCCATCAGACGTCCGGGCTCATAGGCATCCTCAAGGCCGTCGATAAACATGTGGTCCAGTACCCGGTCATGACCCAGGCGGGCCCCACTGCGCATTTTTGGCAGAATGTAAGGCGCATTGCTCATGCTCTCCATGCCGCCGGCGACAACGATCTCGCCATTGTTCGCCTGTAGTTGGTCGTAGGCCATCATCACCGTTTTCATTCCGGAACCGCACATTTTGTTCAGCGTTGTACACGGCACATCCATGGGAATGCCGGCACCGAGGGACGCTTGCCGAGCCGGTGCCTGTCCCTGTCCCGCGGGTAAAACACAGCCCATCAGGACCTCATTGATTTCGCCCTTTTCGATGGGAGTCTGATCCAGGGCCGCGGCGATCGACCGGGAACCCAGATCCGGTGCCGTCACCGATGACAGGCACCCCTGGAAGCCTCCCATAGGCGTGCGGGAAGCTCCGACGATGACAATATTTTCGCTGTTCTGGCTCATGTCTCAATTTCCTCGAATTTTTTCCTCGAAATGTGTTTCCGAATTCACAAAGGATTATCAATAATTTTACAGACTAGGAACGGGATAGAAATCGGTCCTATGTCTCGTAGTCGCGTTTATCGGCAATAACAAGTCCGTCATTGGGCAGAGTGCCCGCAGCGATGAGTTCGACGTCCGATGAAAGCTTGGTGACCTGTTTCACCGTCTCTTCTATGCCAGTAACATCCGCTGAAACGTCGCCGGCAGTTTCGGCCTGAAGGGTCATCTTGTCTGTCTCACCCTCGCGGCTGACGACCAGGCGGAGTTTGCCGAGTTCGGGATGTTGTTTGCCGATTTCCGCGACCTGCGACGGGTGCACGAACATGCCTTTGATTTTGGTCGTCTGGTCGGCCCGCCCCATCCAGCCTTTGATACGCCTGTTGGTGCGTCCACAGGGTGAAGGCCCTTCCAGAATAGATGACAGATCGCCGGTGGCCAGGCGGATCATCGGATAGGTACGGTTGAATGAGGTCACGACGACCTCCCCTACCTCGCCGTCTTCAACAGGCGTACCTGTTCCCGGTCGCACAATTTCCACCAGGCAGCCCTCATCAATGATCATGCCCTCCAGGGCTTCGGATTCGTAGGCAATCATGCCCACATCGGCGGTTGCATACCCCTGGAATACTTGTATACCCCGCTCCTTATAGTATTCCCTTAGCGACGGGAAAAGTGCGCCGCCGGAAACGAAAGCCTTGCGGATCGAGCCGCTTTCTACCCCGGCATCATCCATCTTTTCGAGCAGTATTTTGAGAAAGTCGGGTACGCCCACATAGCCATCGGGGCGGAACTGGGTAATGGCTGAAATCTGTTGCTCCGTGTTGCCGGTGCCGGCGGGGATAACCTGGCATCCAAGGGAACGCAGGGCCGAATCCAGGATCCAGCCACCAGGTGTCAAATGATAGGAAAACGTATTGTGGGCGACATCGCCACTACGGAAACCCGCAGCAAAAAGTGCCCGTGTTGCACGCCAGAAATCCCGGCTCGCCCCCTGGGGTTCAAATATCGGTCCCGGACTTTCGAACAGTCTTGAAATATCGCCGGCCTCGGGGGAAGCAAATCCACCCAGCGGCGGCCGCTGTTTCTGCAAATCCGACAGTTCCGATTTTCGCAACACCGGCAGCGTTGCCAGGGCGTCCCAGGACGTAATTTCCTCCGGGCTTATATATTTCAATTGCTCGGCCCAGCCGGGAAAACTTTTCGCACGCCGGATCAGGCCCGGCAGCAGCGTGAATTGCGAATTCGTTCGTACTTCGGGATCGCGGACTTCCAAATTGTCAAAATATTGGGTCATGATTTATTGGGCTCAATTCAATGGGCTTAGGATTCATTCGGGTCAGGTAAAGAAACTTCTCAGTGTTTCGGGACAGTGTGCCGCCGAAATCAAGTTCTCTACAAGGTCTCCTCCTGCGCTAAATCTAACTCGCGCCTTTTCGGATGATGATCCTCACGCCAGCCAGCGTTTGCGCCGCTTGTAATGTTTGACGTCCCGGAACGATTTTCGGTTTTCGCCGGATACGCCGAGATAAAATTCTTTGACGTCCTCGTTTTCTCTCAAATCTGCCGCTTCCCCGTCGAGAACGACGCGGCCGTTTTCCAGGATATAGCCATATTGCGCATATTTGAGCGCCATGTTCGTGTTTTGCTCCGCCAGCAGCAGGCTGACGCCCTGTTCCCGGTTGAGCCGGCTCGTAATCTCAAAAATTTCTTCCACGAGCTGCGGCGCCAGACCCATAGAGGGTTCGTCCAGGAGCATCATTTTCGGCTGTGACATTAGGGCTCGACCGATGGCGCACATCTGCTGTTCGCCGCCGGAGATATAGCCGGCGAGGGACGACTTCCTCTCCGCCAGTCTTGGAAAATAGCTGTAAACGAGTTCGAGGTCTGATTTTATTCCGGCCCGGTCTGCGCCTCTCGTATAAGCCCCGGTCAGCAGATTTTCCTCAACCGTCAGGTGCTCGAAACAATGACGTCCCTCCATAACCTGGATACAGCCGCGTTTAACAAGGATGTTCGGCGTTTGCGAGTGTACTTCCTGGCCCTCGAAAAGTATCGACCCCTTGGTCACCTCACCCCGCTCGGCACTCAGCAGGTTGGAGATGGCTTTGAGAGTCGTTGTCTTGCCGGCACCATTGGCCCCGAGAAGGGCGACGACACCCCCCTTGGGAACCTCAAGGGAAACCCCTTTCAGCACCAATATGACGTGATCGTAAATGACCTCGATATTGTTAACCGACAAGATCGGTGGCGGCCCCTCGGCCGCCACGTCTTTTTTCTGTTCTAAAACCTGGTCCATAAAGGTCCTCTGGTTTTCCGATCCCT
>JANQOC010000519.1 GCA_028279265.1 Hyphomicrobiales bacterium | reverse complement strand
TAGGAAATATTGTCAGGGAGTTTCATGGCCCGATCGGCAGGTAGCAGGCGCTCTTCGGCATAGCCGCCGATGGCTCCCGCGTAAGCCACCCGATCGCCCACGGAGACATCGGTGACGCTCGCTCCCACTTCCACAACCTCGCCAGCGCCTTCCATCCCGAGAATAAATGGCAGATCTGGCTGCGGGTAGGCGCCGGTTCGAATGTAAACATCGATATAGTTGAGACCGGCGGCATGTTGTCTGATCTTAATCTCTCCGGATCCGGGGGTCGGAACATCGACCTCCTCCCAGCTCATGGCATCGGTTCCGCCGTAGGCATTGATTACGTAGGCATTGACCATTTTAAACTCCACTCGTTCATGATGAATAATTCGAACCCCTAGTGAGCACACACAGGAGTTGAAATAAGGTTTGGTTATTCCAATCCAAGTTTTTTTCTCAGAATTTCGTTGGCCATTGCCGGATTGGCTTTCCCCCCGGACTGCTTCATGACCTGTCCGACAAACCAGCCGATGGATTTAGGCTTGTCCTTGACCTTCGCGGCCTGCTCCGGATTCGCAGCGATGATGTCATCGACAATCGCTTCGATCGCTCCGGTGTCCGTAACTTGTTTGAGGCCTCTTTCCTCGACAATGTCGGCGGGGGATTTACCGGATTCAAGCATAATCTCGAATACGTCCTTGGCAATCCGTCCGGAAATTACCTTGTCGGAGATCAGTCCAACTAGTTCGCCAATGGAGACAGCGGAAATCGGGGATGCGGCGATATCCAATCCTTGTTTGTTGAGAACGCCGAAAAGTTCTCCCGTAATCCAGTTGGCGACCAGCTTGGGATCATGACCCCTGACCGCTTCCTCAAAAAAGTCTGCCGCTTCCTTGTCGGCCGTCAGGACATCAGAATCATATTCGGAGAGCCCAAACTCTGAAACAAACCGCTGCTTCTTCTGATCCGGCAGTTCAGGCAATTCCGATTTCAGCTGCTCGACCAGCGTTTCCGGTATCTCGAGGGGAAGCAGGTCGGGATCCGGGAAATAGCGGTAATCATGGGCTTCCTCCTTCGACCGCATGGAACGGGTTTCCCCAGTGCGGGCATCGAAGAGCCTGGTTTCCTGATCAATTGCGCCGCCTTCTTCCAGGATATCGATCTGACGGCTGGCCTCATAGCGAACGGCCTGCCCGAGAAAGCGGATGGAATTTACATTCTTTATCTCGCACCGCGTGCCCAGAGGGTCACCTGGCCTGCGAACCGAAACATTGATGTCAGCCCTGAGCGACCCCTCTTCCATATTACCGTCACAGGTGCCGAGGTACCGGAGAATGGAGCGCAATTTCGTTAAAAAAGCCTGGGCCTGTTCCACCGACCGTATATCCGGCCGGGAGACAATTTCCATGAGGGCGACGCCCGAGCGGTTGAGATCGACGTAACTGCTGTCTGGATCCTGGTCATGGAGGCTTTTGCCCGCATCCTGTTCCAGGTGAAGTCGTTCGATCCCGACGATCACCGTTTCCCCGTTTTCCATATCCAGCCGGACCTCGCCTTCGCCGACGATAGGATGCTGGTACTGGGAAATCTGATAACCCTGGGGCAAATCCGGGTAAAAATAGTTTTTGCGGTCAAAAATGGAAAACAGATTGATTTTGGCATTCAGTCCAAGTCCGGTACGTATCGCCTGTTTGATACACATCTCGTTGATCACCGGCAGCATGCCGGGCATGGCCGCATCGACGAGACTGACCTGGGAGTTCGGCTCTGCCCCGAATTCCGTGGCAGCTCCGGAAAATAGTTTCGACTCGCTGGAGACCTGGGCATGAACTTCCATTCCGATGACCAGTTCCCAGTCACCCGTTGCCCCTTGCAAATAATTGTCTCTTGTTTCAGTCGCTGTTTCCTGCATCACCGTCATCTTCAACAAGTTTCGCTTCTTCGTACTGGATAAACCATCCAATCATCTGGCGCCAGAGTGCTTCCACCAGATCCGGTGGCAGGCCCTCGGCTTCGGCATGTTTCCTGACCCGGTCAATCACCTGCTGGATACGCCAGGGCACCGTCGCCTCCTGCGGTGAAGACTTGAGCTGCCAGGCGCGGTCGACATAGGTAAATCGTTCCGCCAAAGCCTTGACAACCGCCAGGTCGACGCGATCGATTTCAACGCGGACCTGATCCATATTTTCGCAGTCTTTTGCGGGACGGATGGTCATGTGTCTTTACTCCACCATTTTTCAGGAACATGAAAATGACCTGCGGCATCCTCTATGACCCGCGCCGCCCGGAACAGGGACGGCTCATCGAAATAGTTACCGATAAGGTGCAGGCCCAGCGGCGTGCCCTCCTGCGACAAACCGGCCGGGACCGAAATGCCGGGCAATCCGGCCATGTTGACGGTCACCGTGAAGATATCGTTCAGGTACATCTGCAGGGGATCACCAATGACCTCGCCGATACCAAACGCCGCCCCGGGTGTAGTCGGGGTCAGCAGAACGTCAACTTTCTGAAAGGCGTCGGAAAAATCTTTCTTGATCAGTGCGCGCACTTTCTGGGCCTTGATATAGTAGGCATCATAATATCCGGCGGACAGCACATAGGTACCGATGAGCACACGCCGCTTGACTTCGGCGCCAAAGCCGGCAGCGCGGGTGGCTTCATACATGTCGATAATATCGTCGTTGTGTTCCCTGAGCCCGTAGCGCACACCGTCATACCGGGCAAGGTTTGAAGACGCTTCCGCCGGCGCAATGATGTAGTAAGCGGGTAGAGCATATTTGGTGTGCGGCAGGCTCACGGTCTCGATATTCGCACCTGCGGCCTTGAACCAGTCAATGCCTTGCTGCCAGAGGTCCTCGATTTCCTCGGGCATGCCCTCAACCCGGTATTCCTCCGGAATGCCCACCCTCAGGCCGGCAACTTTCTCTTCCATTGCGGCTTCGAAATCAGGAACCGATCTGTCGACGCTGGTCGTATCTTTGGGATCATGGCCGGAAATCGAATTCAGAAGCAGGGCACTGTCCCGCACGGTTTTGGCAATGGGGCCGGCCTGGTCGAGGGAGGAGGCAAAAGCAACGGTCCCCCAGCGCGAACAGCGCCCGTAGGTCGGTTTGACGCCGACCGTGCCGGTGAAGGCGGCAGGCTGCCGGATCGAACCGCCCGTGTCCGTTCCGATGGCTCCAAGGCACAGGTTCGCCGCCACTGCGGAGGCTGCCCCTCCCGATGACCCGCCGGGAACCAGGTTGGTGTCGTCCCCCTTGCGGCGCCAGGGATTAACGCAGGGTCCGTAGAAACTCGTTTCATTGGAAGACCCCATTGCGAATTCGTCATTGTTGAGCTTACCCAGAAGTACGGCGCCATCATCCCAGAGTTTCCGGGTCACGGTCGATTCGTAAACCGGCACGAAATTTTCCAGGATCTTCGAACAGGCCGTCGTCGGAATTCCTTCGGTGCAGAACAGGTCCTTAATCCCCAAGGGTACACCTTCGAGAGGTTTGCCTTCCCCCTTCTGCAGACGGGCATCGCTTTCTTCGGCCATTTTCAGGGCATGGTCCCGGGCGATGTGCACATAGGCGTTCAGAGCATTATTCGACTGCTCCACTGCTTCGAGATGGGCCTCTGTAAGCTCCTTGGCGCTTATCTCGCCTTTC
>JANQOC010000489.1 GCA_028279265.1 Hyphomicrobiales bacterium | reverse complement strand
ACTATGGCAACGATCACAATTTGAATTCCTTTACTGGGTTCCAGACTTTAACCGACTGCATTGCAGTTCCAAGCCTACTGCAAATTCCGCCAGCTATTGGTGCAATACCAATCAATGAAATTTAGAACCACCAGTTCGTTACGGATGAATTTTTTTTACAGTTCGAAGTGCCTCAATAAGAAAGAAGAGGTGCTCTGTTCCACAATTATCAGACTATCTCGCGAAATTGCATAAATTCATTTGATTGGCATTTAAGTTCTGTGAATGTCTGCTTTGTGCCGTTAGCAGACATTGTGCCTGATAATTTACTAATCGGCTTAACCTGCAAAAGCGGACATAGAGGAGGGAAATTCCGATGTCTGTTAAGTGCCATGAGGAGACATAGGTCGTGGGTTAGATTGTACGCTGCACCCGGTCAGCAGTGTCCACAAAGCGTACCTCAATGATACAACTTCCGATATTCTGTTGGCGTCATGCCCGTTTTCTTTTTGAACA
Source organism: Hyphomicrobiales bacterium (assembly GCA_028279265.1). Classification (GTDB taxonomy): domain Bacteria; phylum Pseudomonadota; class Alphaproteobacteria; order Rhizobiales; family CAYWUX01; genus JANQOC01. The sequence goes on along the minus strand of JANQOC010000489.1, from coordinate 2,896 downwards.
GCCGAGCAAAATACTGCGGGTATTCAAAGCCGAGATCGTATGCGACCGTTGCCACCGTGGCATCAGACTCCAGGAGCAGGTCCTTGGCTTTGTCGATCAGGTGTAGGTGAAGATTCTCAATCGCGGTTTTCCCAGTTTGGACTTTCAGGGCATCACTGAGATATCGCGGCGTCACAGCCATTACGGCGGCGATGTCTTCGATAGCTGGAATAGTTTTTTCTTCAAGCTTATTTGCACCGATAAATTTTTCCACTTCGTCAACGAACCGAACCAGAAGGTCAGAACTGTTCTCCTTGCGATGCAAAAACTGGCGGTGATAAAACCGGTTGGCATACTTCAGCAGAGTGTCGACCAGGGAAAGAATGAGGTCCTTGCTGAATTCGTCCGGATTGCTGTGGTACTCGTGCTCGATTTGATCGATCAGCCCCGACACCATTTCCTCCTCTTTGGGTGAGAGGTGCAGTGCTTCATTCACGGCATAGCTGAAATAGTTGTACTTCTTGATCTCGTTTTTGATCGGATGACCACGAATAAAGTCTTCGTGGAAAAGAATCGAGCGGCCTGTCGATTCGACTTTTACTCCAACCACCCTGACTTCTTGCTTGGGAGCCATGAAGAGCATTGTGCCGTTTCGACAGTCGTATTTTGTCCGTCCATAGAAGATCTCGCCGGACGTGATGTGCTTGAGCGATATGGAGTAAAAATCACTACTTAGTGCGAGATCCTCATCGGCGCACGGTAGTGGATAGTCGTGTTCCGTGTCTGAAATCGAAGCCACTGAGAACAAGGGATGTTCCGGAGCCGGCAGTCCGAGGAAGCTGTGGTACTCAGCCAAATTGCTGAAATTAAATTTCTGGGTAGTCATGGTCGTGTTACCTTCCATCAGGTTTGTTAGCAGTTACCTGCTAGAACCAGTTCCATTGTACTATTTTGTGCATGTGTTTCCACCGCACCAGCGAGCATGAAACTCGCCCCTATTTTGGCGAGCGCCCTCGCATAGGCCCGATCGACCGTCGGGATTGTGTCGTTGAGGTCCAGCGGAACATGGGCGTCGATATTGACCACTGTGTTGTCCAACCGGGCCTGGCCCTCCGGATTTTTCAGGAAAACGTCTCGCCATGACCGTTCTGAAAACTGATACTGGCGGCAGAACACCCGATCGTCTGCGGCCACAAACATGAGCCGGATGAAGCGATGCTCGTACCCGGCCCGGATTTCATGATGCAACGTGCCGTTGACGAGTTTAGCCAACTCCGCTTGCGACTCTGGTGCTGGGGCTGGTGCACTCATGGCCCGTTTCAGCGGGGTAAGAGCTTGACACGCAATGAACCGTGGAATCTCAGCAATGATTTGGAATGTTGAAACATCTTCCATGTTACTTGCCACCTCCTGTAGGCAAAGAGGTAGAGGCCACAGGATGGCCTCTACCCAATGAAATCACTCGTTGAAGAATTCAGCCACAGCATCAGTTGACGCTTTTACCGCCTCTGGCTTGTAGTAGAAATCGACATGACCAAACTCGTCAAAAGTCAGGACTTTATGCTCATTTGTCAGCTTTTCGATAAATTGAGTTGAGCAAACAGATGTGAAAGCCGTCGTACTGTAGATAATCAGGGCAGGTTGTACGATCTTATCTGCATAATGCTCCCCGATGGAAATCAGGGATTCCATGGCTTGGTCGCCGATATGAATGTTGGTGTAGTTCTTAACAGTTCCCGGACCTTTGACACCATCCTTGCCATAGTAGTCATAGGTTTCAGCTCCCATTGGCCCGGCGATTGCAACAAATTCCTCTTTCGTATGATCATCGGTGAGTACAATTGGGGCGTTATAGTCTGCCTCACCCGTTTCGAACATTTTTTGCTTGGACGCATTTGCGGTAGCAATAACTTGGTTTGCCATATCCTTGTCGGACCATTGGAAACCATCTGCAGCCATCATCCCCGAAACCGTGGCGATCTTCTTGATTCTGTGATCTGTCACAGACGCTGATGCGATGATGGAACCTCCCTGACACACGCCCAGGCCGCAAATCTCATCCACGAAGGGCAATGTGCCCAGATAAGACACTGCATCCCAAGTGGTTTCGATCAGACGGAACATATAGCGGGACTGTTTGAACTCGCCTGGTAGCGCCAGAGAGTCACCCATGCCCAGGTAATCAAACCCGAGAAAGATGAAGCCGCGTGCGGCCATTTCCGGGCCATAGGTTCCCAGAACCTGCTCTTTGACCTGCGGGAACGGGCTGGCCCCCACGATAGCTTTGTATTTCTTGGTCTCATCAAAACCTTGAGGAAGGTAGAGATCTGCAGCCAAATTCACGCCATAGGATTTGAATGTCACTTTGTTTTTGCCAGCAGTGAGAGTTGTCATAATTTATTTCCCTTCTCGTTCCGGATTGATCTCTGCAGCGGTCTCAACCGCTCATGGCATAGGACATATGCTGCTACGGTGCGTCTGTAGATGCACAGAACTGCATAAGTTGGATACATTTCTGCGAAGCGTCAGCGCATGTCGCGTTCGCGCCGGTTTCACCGTCGTCGGTCAGAGGGCCTACACGGGAGATCGAATGTCGCCAGCGGATCTTTGCTGCCATTGTTTCGACCGGACATACTGCGCTTGCTCACGTACGCTTTCGGGCGCGCGTTTTATTGCTGCGATTCGAGATCAAGAATCGGTTTGCGACCGAGTTGGGTCAGAAGCAGACATTGTGCCTGATCAATTACTAGTCCGCAAAACCTGCAAAAGTGGACATAGAGGAGGAAACTTCCGATGTCTGCTAAGTGCCAATAACCGACGTAGCAGACCTTGCCGCAAAGAGGGTGCTCCGAACCAGCCGGTTCCGGATTTCAAACTGACAAAACCAATCTATCGGTAGCAAGTCGGTATTCTGAGC
>JANQOC010000515.1 GCA_028279265.1 Hyphomicrobiales bacterium | reverse complement strand
TTGATGCAGGCGTCCAGATTAACGGCCATGGCCGGGTGGCTCATATCAGCGACCGGTTGCTGGCGGGCCGGATAGCGGCTTGAGGTGACCCCCAGTTCTTCTGCCCAGTTCCAGAATTTCGAATGCGGATCGTGGGATTGTTCCTTGCTGGGCTGATCGGCGACCAGAAGCTCGAACACGGCCTTTTGCGCTTTTCGTGCCCGCTCGCTGCCGGTCGTCACTTTCATATCAGCCGTCGGCTTACGCACACAGGAGGCGGCCAGCACGCGCTCGCCATCGATCTCCACCATACAGGCGCGACAATTGCCGTCGGGTCTGTAGCCGGCTTCAGCGGAATGGCAAAGATGTGGGATTTTTGTCCCGAGTCTCTGGGCGACCTGCCAGATGGTTTCATCCGCATCTGCTGTCACCGACTGACCGTCGAGTTCAAAAACAATTCTGTCACTCATGCCAGTTCCTCCGGAAAATATTTTATCAGGCACCGCAGGGGATTGGGAGCGGCCTGGCCTAACCCGCAGATAGAAGCCTGTTCCATAACTTCGGAGAGATCCTGCAGAAGGTCAGCATCATTGCAACCCTCCTTCAAAAGTTTGACCGCCTTTTCCGTGCCATTGCGGCAGGGCGTGCACTGACCGCAACTTTCGTCCTCGAAAAAGCGCATCAAATTCAGGGTCACGTCCCGAATACTATCCTGATCGGACAATATGACGACAGCATGGGAGCCGATGAAACACCCGTGTTCTTCCAGAGTGCCGAAATCCAGGGGAAGATGGTCAAGGCGGGCCGGTAATATGCCACCCGAGGCCCCACCGGGAAGGTAAGCTTTAAATTCGTGGCCCTCCATCATGCCGCCGCAATGGGTGTCGATCAGTTCGCGGACGGAAATTCCCGCGGGCGCTACCTTGACACCTGGTTCCCTGACCCGTCCGGACACGGAATAGGAGCGAAATCCGGGATGCCCGGATTTGCCCTGTTCAGTAAACCAGTCCGCGCCGTTGTCAAGTATGTCCCGAATCCAATGCAGGGTTTCGACATTGTGGTTCAGGGTCGGTTGTCCGAAGAGACCGTTTTGGGCAATATAAGGCGGCCTGTGGCGGGGCAGTCCCCTTTTGCCTTCGATGGATTCAATCATCGCCGACTCTTCACCGCAAATGTACGCCCCGGCCCCGCGCCTGAGTTCGAATTTGCAGTGCGCGGTCAGGTTCGAGTTGTTCAATTTCTCGATTTCGCCCGCGAGTATCCTGAGGACCGCCGGATACTCATCGCGCATATAGATGTAACAGCGCTTTGCTTCTACCGCCCAGGCCGCAATCAAGGCCCCTTCCAGCATCCGGTGGGGATCGGATTCGAGGTAATGGCGATCCTTGAATGTGCCGGGTTCACCTTCATCGCCGTTAATTGTCATGAGACGCGGACCGGGCTCAGCGCGCACAAACTCCCACTTTTTTCCGGCCGGGAAGCCAGCACCGCCAAGGCCCCGCAGTCCCGCAGAAGAGAGAATTCCAATCACGTCAAGCGCGCTCAACTCTCCGTCTAGGCATCTCTGCAGGATCTCATATCCCCCATTCGCCTGATAGTTTTTCATATCGATGTAATCAGGTATGTCCGCATGCAGGTCATCGCCGGCGGCAACATCGATGATGGAATCAGCGCTTGCCTCGTCCACATGCCGGTGCCCTACTTCTGCCACCGGTGCGCACTGGCAACGGCCCATACACGGTGCCCGCAGGACGCGTATTTCCCCGTCGTTGGTTTTGGCCTCCAGTTCCGCGATCAGGTCCTGCGCACCGGCAAGCTCGCAGGAGAGCGAGTCGCAGACGCGAACGGTAACAGGGGGTGGCGGGGTTTCGCCATCAAGCACGATATCAAAATGGGCATAAAAGGAGGCGACTTCGTAGACCTCCGACATGGGAAGCTTCATGTCTTCAGCCAGGGCGTGAAGTTCGGCGGCGCCGAGAAAACCGTAATGATCCTGAAGCACATGCAGATTTTCAATCAGATAGTCACGTTGACGGGATCGGCCTTCCAACAGATCCTGCACGTTCTTCAGAATCTCCGGATCGAGTTGCCGGCCCTTGGGAAAGGCCGGAGCCTTTCGCCTTCCGGATCCCGGTATTATCTCACGCGCACCTTTTCCCTGCATGAACGTTCCTTGCATCAACTGGTTTGTCTGCATTCCGACATTATGTCGAATTTTGCAAATCTCGCGATCAATTCAGCACCAACATAATCTAAATTCGAAGCGACAATCGCTGAATGAATGGGTGCCATGAATCTATTTGCACCTCATGTATGGTATATGGTATACCACAGCACCTATCGCTGGCGATAGAGAAAAATTTGGCATTCCTTTCAATAATTTATTAGTAATCGGACAACAGTCGCATGTCTACCGCTCAACTACAAATTGAGAAAATTGGGGAGAATAATACCCTCAACAGCCAGATTTTTGAGTCTCTGAGAGCGGCAATTACCAACATGGACATTTACCACAGGGATGCCAATCTGCGATTGGATGAGCGGGAACTTTCAAAACAGTTCGGCATCAGTCGCACACCCCTGAGAGAAGCTCTGGCGCGTCTCGACCAGGAGGGGCTGGTAAAGATCGTCCCGCGGCGTGGTGTCTTTATTGTCCGCAAATCAAAAACAGAAATTCTGGAAATGATCACCGTCTGGGCGGCGCTTGAAAGCATGGCAGCCCGGCTGATCACCGAGAATGCCAGCGATAGTGAAATTAAAACGCTTAGGGAACTTTTTTCAACTTTTGATGGCGAGCGGGTTCGGGCACAACTCGATGAGTATTCCGATACCAACATCAGGTTCCATCAGTCGATACTCAATCTTTCGAAGAACGAGCTTCTAAAGAAAACCGCTGAAAGCCTGTTCATGCATGTGCGCGCCATTCGGGCTGCAACGATTGCTGATGACGACCGCGCGGACCGCTCTATCGTGGACCACATGCATATTATTGAAGCCCTCGAAGATCGCCAAACCGAAAAAGCTGAAGTTCTTGTACGGCAACATACCTTGAACCTCAGGGCACATGTTGAGCAAAAGCTCAATTTCCCCGAGGACTGAACCAAAACAATTGATGATCCCAGGAGTAAACACATGTCCACAACCGCTGACGACACATTGAAACAGAAAAGCCGTGATGATTCCGTCATATCCGGCGGCCACCTTGTGGCCAAGGCCCTGAAGAACGAAGGAGTGGACACCATCTTCACCCTTTGTGGCGGTCACATTATCGATATCTACGATGGCTGCGTGGATGAAGGCATCCGCATTGTCGACGTGCGCCATGAACAGGTCGCAGCCCATGCAGCGGACGGCTACGCCCGCCAAACGGGAAAACTCGGATGTGTTGTGACCACCGCCGGCCCCGGATGCACCAATGCAGCGACCGGTGTCGCCACGGCTTTCCGTTCTGAAAGCCCTATCCTCCATATCGGCGGACAGGGGGCTTTGACCCAGCACAAGCAGGGTTCCCTCCAGGATCTCCCCCATGTCGACATGATGGCCCCGATCACGAAATTTTCGGCAGGCGTCCGCTCGACCGAACGGATCGCCGACATGATCTCAATGGCGGCCAGGGAGTGTTTCGCCGGTGCCTACGGTCCATCTTATCTGGAAATTCCGCGGGATGTTCTCGACAAGGAAATTCCCCTTGAGACGGCGCGCATTCCGGAAGCGGGCCATTACCGGGCCTCCTCAAAATCCATCGGTGATCCCGCCGATATCGAGCGGCTCGCGGACATTCTTGTCAATTCGGAACGACCGGCGATCCTTCTCGGGCAGCAGGTGTTTCTGTCCCGCGGCCACGAAGCGGCAATCGACCTTGTACGCCAGCTTGATATCCCAACCTATCTGAACGGTGCCGGCCGGGGGCTGCTGCCTCCCGGGGACCCTCATCACTTTAACCGCACGCGGCGCACGGCCTTCGACAAGGCCGATGTGATTGTTATTGTCGGCACCCCGTTTGATTTTCGCATGGGCTACGGCAAGCGCATCCGTAATGATGCAACCCTGGTGCAAATTGACCTGGACTATCGAACGGTTGGCAAGAACCGCGACATTTCTCTCGGCCTTGTCGGTGATCCCGGCGCCATTTTGAAAGCCGTCGGCGATGCCGCGACCGGTCGTCTTGACAAGTCGAAACAGTCCACTCGCCAGGAATGGATGCAAACATTGCGGGCCGAGGAAATTGAAAAGACAGACAAGCTGATGCCGCTGTTTATGTCGGACAACCAGCCCATACATCCTTACCGGGTAGCCTGGGAGATCAACGAGTTTCTAACCGACGACACCATCTATATCGGCGATGGTGGTGACGTGGTGACCATCAGCGCCCAGGCCGTGCAACCCCGGGGGCCGGGCAACTGGATGGACCCCGGCGCCCTTGGCAGCCTGGGCGTCGGAACCGGGTTTTCCATGGCCGCAAAGCTGGCGCATCCCCAAAAAGAAGTGCTTTGCTACTACGGCGATGGCTCATTTGGCATGACCGCCTTCGATATGGAAACGGCGAACCGATTCAACGCTCCTTATCTCGCCGTGATCGGCAATAACTCGGCTATGAACCAGATCCGCTACGGTCAGCTCGCGAAATATGGGGAGCAGCGCGGCAATGTCGGAAATCTGCTCGGCGACGTCCCCTTCTCCAAATTTGCGGAAATGCTTGGCGGTTACGGCGAAGAGGTTCGCGATCCCAATGAAATTGGGCCGGCCCTGCTGCGCGGCCGTGAGGCTGTTCAGCGCGACGGACGCTCAGCGGTCATTAATATCTGGGTGGATCCCCGCGAATTTGCTCCCGGGACCAAAGCCCAAACCATGTACAAATAAACAACCGATCTGAACAATCGACAACCAGTTATGTAAACGAGGACAATATGACAAAAGCTCTCGAGGGTGTCCGTATTCTTGACATGACCCACGTACAATCCGGACCAACCTGCACCCAACTCCTGGGATGGTTCGGCGCCGACGTTATCAAGGTGGAAAGACCGGGTGTTGGAGACGCAACACGCGGTCAGCTGCGCGACATCCCGGATGTGGACAGCCTTTATTTCACCATGCTCAATCACAACAAGCGCAGCATTACCCTGAACACCAAATCCGATAGAGGCCGGGAAATTTTTACCAAACTCGTCAAGGAATGCGATGTGCTGGTGGAAAATTTTGCCCCGGGCGCCCTTGATCGCATGGGCTTTCCCTGGGAGGTGATTCAGGAACTCAACCCTCGCATGATCTACGCCTCGGTTAAAGGATTCGGACCCGGTCCTTACGAAGATTGCAAGGTCTATGAAAATGTCGCCCAGTGCGCCGGCGGCGCCGCTTCGACAACCGGTTTTCTCGATGGACCGCCATTGGTGACGGGTGCGCAGATCGGCGATTCCGGAACCGGACTGCATCTTGCACTGGGTATTGTTACCGCACTTTTTCATCGTGAAAAGTCGGGTCGCGGGCAGCGCGTTATGGCGGCCATGCAGGATGGCGTCATCAATCTGTGTCGCGTCAAGCTCAGAGATCAGCAAAGACTGGAACACGGACCCCTTAAAGAGTACAGCCAGTACGGCCAGAAAATACCCTTTGGCAAGGCGACACCGCGTGCGGGCAATGACTCCGGCGGCGGACAACCGGGCTGGATACTGAAATGCAAGGGCTACGAATCCGATCCCGATGCCTATGTCTATTTCATTACACAAGCCCCGGTCTGGAAAAATATCTGCGATGTCATCGGCAAACCGGAGTGGAAAGAAGATCCGGAATATGCCACACCCGATGCCCGCCTGGATAAGCTTACGCACATCTTCGAAACGATCGAGGAATGGACAAAAACCAAGACCAAGTTTGAAGTCATGGAACATTGCAACCCCCTCAACATTCCGGTGGGACCGATCCTGTCCATGAAGGAAATTGCCGAAGAACCGTCTCTGCGCGAGACGGGCACGATCGTCGAAGTTGATCATCCCAAACGGGGGGCCTACCTGACCGTCGGTAATCCGATCAAACTTTCCGACTCCCCTGCCGATGTTGTCCGCGCACCCCTTTTGGGAGAACACACGGATGAAATCTTAAAAGACGTACTGGGCTTGAGCGAAGAAGAGATCGAGGCGGCCAGATCAGAGAGCGCCGTTTGATTCTTCGGATTTTCCGTCATCTCGGAGGAATTCGATTGCTGGGGGTCGGCAAGCGAACTCCCCCATGGCAACCGGGTTATTGCACGGTTGCCAAACGCGAACTCTCGGACATCGGAACATCCGCACACCGGAGCCGGGACGCAAAGCTTAGTTGCAAGGTGATTTGTCCGATCACAGCAAGACGTCGACGCCGATCTACTTTGTGGGCGGCGTTTTTTGTGCTCGTCGGCGCCGCAGTTGCCCATGCCCATTTCAACGCCAATATCGGCAAGCAGCTCGTTCATATCGAACATCTGGAGACCGGTTTAAGATTATTTATCCGCACGCAATTGCCGGACAACAAGGTTGTCGATGAAGCGCCGGAAGAAAAACTCGACCGAATAATCGCCCTTCGACAAAGGCAGCAAACAGAAGGCCCCGGCGCAGGCCATAACAATGAACATGGACCTGAACTATTCTACAGCCTGGAAGAGGCAGAAGAGGCTGCGCCGGTGTTCGCGGCGTTATTTGCTGATGGGATTCAATTGCGTGTCGGGCAAAATATCCCGGATTTCGAGATCAAAAATGCCCGCATTTACGCCCGGGATCACGAACCTCCGTTCGGAACCCTGGCCGCAGCCAAGAAGTCCTTCCAATCCCCAGCGGTATCGTCGGATTTAAAGTATTCCTATCGCGGCGCCCTGGTCTTCGATCTTGTCCTGTTTTATCCCACCTCGGGTCCGAACAATCGATTAGAATATTATTCCGACTTTCAGGGCGAGAAATTCGGACAAACCATCATCAATGATCACAACCCATCGGGCGCGACAGTCTACTCCTATACAGGCAGGCTTGCTCAACCAATTCCAATCAATCCCTCCTGGTCACGCACAGCCATTACTTTCGCTACAGAGGGATGGTCACATATCCTGAGCGGAGCCGATCACATCCTGTATTTGCTGATGCTGGTGGTTGGGGCGTCCGCATTGGGCCGATTGGTCGTATGGGTGACGGGATTTACAATCGGCCATACGATAACACTGATCATCGGCACGTTCGGTTATGTTCCAAACTACACCTGGTTTTTTCCCTCCATCGAAATACTGATTGCAGTTTCCATCATCTATACCGGCCTGGCGGCTCTCAATAAGAACAGCGAACAAATAACCTTCCTGCTGACGATTGTGATTGGTCTCGTTCACGGGCTGGGTTTTTCGACGGCGCTGTCCGATTTGCTCGAAACCAGCGGACCGGATCTCGTGAGCCGCCTGATTTTCTTCAATCTCGGAATCGAAATCGGTCAACTCGTCATCGTGGGTCTGTCGTTTCCTCTATTGTTATTGCTGAGACGGCACTCTGAATTTATTGGGACGCACGGAAACAAACTTATTGTCTATCCGGTGATCGCCATCGCGGTATTTTGGACAGTGGACCGTATTCAGGAACTCCTGACACTCATTTCTTGAAACCAGCGCCCTTGAGACTCGTATCCTTGAACCCAGAACCCCTTGAAGCCGACTCCGTTAAATCCGGAATAGACCTGACCCGATGAAATTTATCTATCGAACCGGACGCCAAAGGCGGTTCAGAGTTCATCGCATGTATCGATGCAAACCCTATGGCTGAGCCGACGCCTCGTCAGCATCTAACCGCCGTCATAGACCTTCAAGCTATAGTGGTTTTGGACCCTGTCCTGACCGGGTTCCGGCGATCTGTCCCCGGTCGGTAAAATGGGTGTCATTCCCCTGAAGACGGGCTCCACATCCAGGCCGATGGCTTCACCAAAATCACTCATGGCCGAAAAGATCGTGACCACAAGTGTCGCTTCGACGATTTGCGCCTCGGTGTAATAAGTCTGCAGCCGATCTAACATTTCCTGAGAGAGATCCTTCGCATTTCTTCCGACCTGTACGACATAATCGAACAAAGCCTTCTCGGCTTCTGAAAAATAGGGGCTGGATTTGTACCTGTAGCCGGCGACATCGGCGATCATGGCTTCGGACATGCCGAGATCCAGAGCATAGGTCTCATGCTGAATGACACTGAAGCAGCAATTTTTCTGATGCACTGCTTTTAAAACGATCAGTTGCTTGGTTCTCTTGTCCAGGGAGCCGTCATTGAGGAGCTCCAGAACAAGATCCGTAACCTTGGACCCGATATTGGGCAAATGCCCCAGGGCTTTGAACATATTGAGAAGCAATGCAAACTTGTCTTGCGATTTATCATAGAAAGCAATCGTATCCGCATACGCTTCTTTTCGTTCGACCAGTGAAATTCCCATTTTAAAATTCTCCCACAACCAAATCCTGTGCCCATTCAGTAAGAAGAACGCTTAAACAA
>JANQOC010000458.1 GCA_028279265.1 Hyphomicrobiales bacterium | reverse complement strand
AGTCTAACGGGGCAAGCACTGAATACGACCGAAAACCTGGCTTGTGGGCACCCACTAATGGGATCAGCCTGCACCATCCAGATCCGGCAGCAGCGTTTCAAAAGTGTCAGTTTCGCTGTTCCACCATCGCAGTTCCGCTTCGCCGATGGAGAACCAGGCACCATGCAGGGTTAGCTTGTTCTGACTGATGGCTTCTTCAACAAATGGAAAAGTTCGCAAGTTCGATAAAGACAGTTTTACGGCCTGGAATTCCATCGCCCGTTGGAGATCCTCCGGCGTTGCCCCTGACATTCTGGATAATAGTTCATCACGGGCCGGCGCGAGAATATTGACCCAGGGTTCAATCAATACGCCGACAGGCTGATTCTTGGCAAGCGCGAGGGATGCTGCCACGCCGCCGCACTGGCCATGTCCGAGAACAACAATGTTCTTTACACCTAGTGCGTTGACGGCAAATTCAACTTCCGCTGAAGTACCATGCAGGCCACCATCGGCTTCATAGGGAGGAACGATGGCAGCGACATTCCGGACCGTAAAAATTTCACCGGGTCCCGCAGAGAAAATAGCGCCCGGATCCACGCGGCTATCTGCGCAGCCAATGATCATCGTATCCGGATTCTGGGATTTCGCCATTTTCCGGTAGCGTTCAGATTCGAGTTCAAACCGCTGTTGTCGGAATCTTTGATATCCGTCCCTCAGATCCAATGGCAATGACATGATCAAATAACTCCCAGCCAATATCCCACCCGTTCTGATCTTTTTAGGGTGTATACAAAGCTAATTCAACCGGGCCTAACAATACTCAGCTGTTCATTGATTTATTACCGAACGCCCGTAAACCGGGTCGCCGCACGTTTCAGTGCCTGCTGGAATCTGCAGTTCGAAAATGGTGCCGGAGAGCGGGGCTCGCCTATTCTCCCGGAGAGGGATAAGTCGCCCCTTCAACCTTAACCCGGCGGTTGATGACCATACGATCATTCAGGAGACTGATTGTACCGCTGCCGGTAGATTTAAACAGAAATGGCAGAAATCCGTGAATAAGACAGGCCAATCCCCCTAATAACATGCGGAACGAAAAAAACAGGGCCTGTTGCATGTGTTCGAAATAACTTTCCCCGACGGATTGCGGATGATCGGTAAAATAGTTTTTGAGCCTTGAGATCATGATAAAGCCTCAGAATGGTTTCTTTTCTAATATTTCATCTAATAAAAGATATTTTTTCTTATTTCAATACATTTTTTAATATTTTGTCCTATTTTTAGAAAAAATATCGCAATTCTATGCCTTTTGCATCACTCTTGTGACGATATTTTGCTGCCTTTCAATTCAAAGGAATATTCATCTTCATATTCCGTTGCTCGGCTTGGCGGAAATTCGGACACAGTCAGCGACCGGTTAGCCACTGGATGGATACCGGATCTGCCAGCACATCGAACCGGAGCTCTCTGTGGTCATCGAAGATCACAGAGGCAAGTTCATATAGGAACGGGATCGTTGTCTGATTGAATAACGCCTCAAATGGAGCCCTGAAAAAAGGGACGAGCGCGTCCTTCTGGCAAGCTTATCACGCGTGTGAGCTGAGAGGTCCACGGGAACGATACAAGACATTGCCGGTCTCATAAGATAACTGAATGAAAGGGCTTAGAAATAGACGGGCTCATACCCGAGAGACGATCCAGGTTCGGCAGGCACCGAGATCGCATCGCTATAGAGATCCCCGTCATTTCTGAAATAGCTGATGGTGGTACGATAGACGCCAATGCTTTCGTGCTCTCGGGACCTCAGGACACTGCTTGTGGTCGTGACCAGGCTTGCAACCTTGTCGCACCGGATATCTCTTTGCAGCATCGTGTCATCTAGTATTTCCTCAAGGATCCCGCAGGCCAGCGGTCTCAGGTCTTCACCGATATAATCCGCCATGGACGGCCGTTTGGCCAGCGCCGGTACGGAAAGCACCTGTAAATTGATGTCCGGCATGCGGCTTAGAGCCCTCGGCGCCGGGCAATGCCGTACGGCATGATAAAGCGTTTTCATGAGGACTGTTGGCGGTCGCCAACCGATGTCTCTGAATTGCTTCTGTTTGGCCAGACTCGGCACGGCCTGACCGATTTCCCATCTTGAAATCGTGCGCTGAGAAACGCCGAGCATCTCCGCCAGTTGTGCCTGGTTCAAACCGTGGCGCAGGCGGAATTGTTTGATAATGTCGTTCCAGCCTTCAGTCATAGTTCAATTAAGGGAAATAAAACAGTCGAAATTAAGTTGCCTCAGGCAAAAAAAAAAACAGGCTGACCCACCCCGCTTAACATCAGCCTGTTCTTCTTGCGCTCAGATTTGCTCCAAAGCGATGTGTCAGTTTTATGAGACTTCATCCGTTCCCGTAAATGTCTAAATGCGTCTAATTCATCAATTCGAAAAAACTAACATTTTACGGTCACAACTGAGTAATCGTTTCCAGCAGGTTGGCGGGGTAGCGATTGTCTTGCTCCCGACTTTTTGCCCGAGCCAACGAATTTTTCGCCATCCAGATTGGAAATACTTCCGTGATGTATCATCCCCCAAAACAATCTGAACCTGCGCTAAGGCAGCGCTTTCCAACATCAGGGCTTGGTGCGCCTGACCGGACAGGTTGCGGGATCTGGTAATTGAAATAAGGGTGACCGTCACCGGAAAACTCACACGTGTGTCATCCGGTGAATGATCGGAAAATGATATAGAATTGGCGTCGCTCTAGGCGATGGTCCGGCCAAGGAAATCGAGGGCGACAAGAATGCCGGAAGTCAGGATAAAGCTACAGGCGGCACCCGTTACGACGGACTTCAGTTCGGTTCCGTTGGACCTGATAGCGAAGCGGTCTCGGAGAGTGAGCTCTTCTCGAATTTTGTATGATGTGTGCCCGCGACCCGGAATGGGTACCATGTCAATAATTTGCATTTTAATCCCCTAAATTTAAATTAACTGTTTTTAGGGAACATTAAAATGTGTCGAGGTTTTGGCAATGGGCTCGAAGAAAATTAAAATTGTGCGGGCGATGAACGGGTAAAGAAAAAGTCCCTAAATATACCAGGTTCAGAAAATGACCATCAACCGATAGGGTGGATTTGACTGGAGATTGGAAGCCCATTCAAATATCACCCTTCGGTTTACGGGACTATCCTGCGCAGAAATTGTGGCCGATTTGAGTTTCCGCGCGCAAGCGCCAGAGCAGAGACAATTTGGAAGTAGATGTCCTTGAAGTCATTGATTATTCGATAGATTGGGAATCGAGAAAATAATCAACTTCGCCCTGGCGCCGGTGTCTGCAAATGTCCCACTCCAGAACAAATGACAGACACCGTTGCAATTGAGATGGTTGTTTTGATCATCTCTGCTTGTCAGGACCCATGCAGAGCATTCGCTGGGGGAGTGCCGTTGAGAGACCTGACAATTGAACTATAAACCGGGCCAACGGGCTTACAATGTCTAAATGCGTCTATCGTCAACTATCTGCCTCATCACCGCTAAACCGCATGACGTCGGCAATGGCTTCCGCAAATCTGTCAACTTGCCCTGTTCGCAAGCCAGCCACATTTACGCGCCCGCCCTTGACCAAATAGATCCCATGCTTTTCCCGCATCAGATCGATCTGCGCATCCGTCAGCGGCAGCAGCGAATACATGCCCTTGTGCTGAGCGAGGAAGTCAAACTTTTCGCTGTTAGTCGACCGCCGTAAAGCCGTAACGAGGCTTTCGCGCAATTCTCTGATCCTATGGCGAACCTCGGCAAGCTCGGACTGCCATTGGCTTT
>JANQOC010000437.1 GCA_028279265.1 Hyphomicrobiales bacterium | reverse complement strand
ACCGAGGTCCTGGCCGGTAGGCGAGAAGCCGAACTGGCTTTCGGCAATGGCGAGGTCTATCTGGAAAAACTCATCGAACAGGCCCGCCACGTTGAAGTTCAACTTCTTGGCGACCAGCATGGCAATATAGTGCATCTATTCGAGCGCGACTGTTCCATTCAGCGACGCAACCAGAAAATCGTGGAGCGAGCACCAGCACCCTATCTGACTGACGCCCAGCGCACCGAAGTCTGCGAAAGCGCCCTGAAGCTTGCCCGTGAAGCCGGCTACCAGAATGCGGGAACCGCGGAATTCCTGATGGATGTCCGGACCGGCAAATTCTACTTCATCGAGGTCAATCCCCGCATCCAGGTGGAACACACGGTTACCGAGGAAATTACCGGTATCGACATCGTTAAGGCCCAGATCAAAATTGCCGAGGGCGCAAAGATCGGCGAGCCCGAAAGCGGCGTGCCCCGGCAGGAGGAAATCACCTATTCCGGCCACGCTATCCAGTGCCGCATAACCACCGAGGACCCCGAGAATAACTTTGTCCCAGACTATGGGCGCATCATCGCCTATCGCGGCGCCACCGGATTCGGCATTCGTCTCGATGGCGGTACAGCCTATTCCGGCGCAATCATTACCCGCTACTATGATTCGCTCCTGGAAAAAGTCACGAGCTGGGCCCAGACCCCGGCTGAAGCCATCGCCCGAATGGACAGGGCTCTGCGCGAATTTCGCATACGTGGTGTGGCCACCAACCTGATCTTCGTTGAAAACGTCATCAACCATGAAAACTTCAAGGCTGCAGATTACACGACGAAGTTCATCGACGATCACTCAGAACTCTTTGATTTCCCACGGCGCCGCGACCGGGTCACCCGCCTTCTGCATTTTATTGCCGATGTGAATGTCAATGGTAATCCGGAAGTCAGGGGACGTCCGAAACCATCTGAACATGCCTTGCCGCCAAAAGTACCCGGGTTCAACTATGAGGCCCTGAAACAGGGACCCAAGCATTTGCTTGATACGGACGGCCCGGAAGCTGTCCAGAGCTGGATGCTTGAGCAGAAACGCCTTCTGGTCACGGATACGACCATGCGCGACGCGCACCAGTCCCTGCTGGCAACCCGCTTCCGGACCCACGATCTTGTCAGTGTGGCCGAAGCCTATGCCCACCGGCTGCCGGACCTGTTCAGCGTCGAATGCTGGGGAGGGGCGACGTTCGATGTTGCCATGCGTTTCTTGAAAGAATGCCCCTGGGAACGCCTGCATCATATTCGTCGCAAGCTTCCCAACGTGCTGCTGCAAGCCTTGTTCCGTGGGTCCAACGGTGTCGGCTATACCAGCTATCCCGACAATGTAGTCCGCAAATTCATTCACCAGTCGGCGGCAAGCGGTATTGATGTTTTTCGTGTTTTCGACAGCCTGAACTGGGTGGAAAACATGCGGGTTACGATCGACGCCGTTTGCGAGACCGGCAAACTGTGCGAAGCGTCGATTTGTTACAGTGGCGATCTCTACGACACATCGCGGCCAACTTATAATCTTGACTATTATATTGGACTCGCCCGCGAACTCGCTGACGCCGGCACCCACATTCTGGGCATCAAGGATATGGCCGGTCTCGTCAAACCTGATGCGGCCCGGGAACTGGTGCGCATCCTCAAGGAAGAAACCGGCCTGCCCGTCCACTTCCATACCCATGATACCAGCGGAATTGCCGCGGCTTCCATTATTGCCGCCGCGGAAGCCGGCGTTGATGCCGTTGACCTTTCCATGGATTCCCTTTCCGGCATGACGTCTCAGCCAAACCTGGGCTCTATTGTCGAAGCCATGAAGCACACGGATCGGGACACCGGCCTTGATCCCGTTACAATCCGTGAGTTTTCCGATTACTGGGAGGCTGTGCGCAACCAGTATGCTGCTTTCGAGGCCGATAACAAAGCCGGCGCGTCCGAGGTTTATCTCCATGAAATGCCCGGTGGCCAGTTCACCAACCTCAAGGAACAGGCCCGATCCATGGGTCTGGCGGAGCGGTGGCACGAAGTTGCCCGCGCCTATGCGGAGGTGAACGAAATGTTCGGCGACATTGTGAAGGTGACGCCTTCATCGAAGGTGGTCGGAGATATGGCAATTTCCATGGTCTCCGCCAACCTCTCCAGGGAAGATGTGGAAGATCCCAAGACGGAGGTCTCGTTCCCGGAATCCGTCGTCGATTTCTTCCGCGGCGATCTCGGCCAACCGCCGAACGGTTTCCCGAAAGCCCTGCAGAAAAAAATTCTGAAAGGCGAAAAACCCCTGACCGACCGGCCGGGGAAATTTCTCGAAGATGCCGATTTCGAGCAAAAGCGGAAAGAAGTCGAGGATGCCATAGGACGTTCTGTCAGCGAGGTCGAACTGCATTCCTACCTCATGTATCCCCGGGTCTTTCTCGACTATGCCAAATGGCAGGCTGAATATGGTCCGGTTTCGGCCTTGCCGACACCTGTTTTCTTCTACGGAATGCAGCCCAGTGATCAAATTGCCATCGATCTCGATGTGGGGGTTACGCCGATTATTCGCTGTCAGGCGATCGGCGAGACAGACGACAATGGCAATGTCCGAGTCTTTTTTGAAGTCAATGGTATCCCGCGGAGTATTCGTGTGCTGGACTCGACCGCGGCAGAGCAGATCGAACAGCGACCGAAAGCCGATACTGACAATCCCAACCATGTCGCCGCCCCGATGCCCGGCATGATCGCGACTGTCGCGGTCAAGGAAGGCCAGCAGATAAAGGCCGGTGACGTCCTAGTCACTATCGAGGCCATGAAAATGGAAACCATGATCCACGCCGAGAAGGACGGGAAGCTCAGGCGGCTCCACGTCAATGCCGGAACCCAGGTTGACGCAAAAGATCTCCTTATGGAACTAGAGGATTGAAACCCCTGATTTTTCTATGTTTTTCTAATTGGCGCAGCCACATTTGACCCTGTTAAGGACCACAATTGCTCCTTAATTTTTGCACGAATCGCCCATAAAAAAGAAGGCGTGTATCGCGACAATACTAGTTCCCGCGTTTTTGTCAGCGAGCACAGGCCCCGGTTTTTCGTCAAACCGGGGCAACTTTTTTGGTCTCCCCTCATCTTTTTTTGAACCGAATTCTCTTCTCCAGCGACAAATCTCCAATGGCCCCCATCAGACGGCCTTTATTCAGATGATCGGAGAGAGAAACCATGACCAAAAGAAACACATTAACCAATCGAGCCGCACTTACCGCAACTGCGTTCGTAACCACAGCAATCGCGGCTTCCGCCCTGTCAACTTCTGCGATAGCTGAAACCAAGCTTCGGGAAGTTAAGCTCAGCGTCGATTCCTCGAAGCCTAAACCCACCCTTATCGTTGAAAATAAGGATGGCGTTTACAATAAAGTTCAGAACAAACAAGCAATTTTCTGGTTAAAGGCTCACGGCAAAATCAACAATGTAAATCTGCGCTACAAGATTTACAGCTCGCTGGTCTATGTGGACATAGTTAAATATGCCGGCGGCGGGCGTCCCGCCAACATTCCAAACTTAAAGGCTTTTGAAGTACCGCCCGGAGATGTGCCGCTTCGAAAAGTTAACTCGACCTATGCTTACTACTTCTGGCCGCAGCAGCTCGGGCAATTTCGTCAGAAGGCCATCGACCGCTGCAACGAAATGGCTAAAATCTATGGTCCCGCAGACAAGGATCGAACCGGAACCATCAATGCCACCGTCGGGCTTTTCATGCGCGCAGGAAAAATGCCAATCCAGTGGGGTCAGGGGCACAGTCCAGACGCATCCCATAACCAGGCCAAACAAAAAACCCACCGCTTTGCAAGTGCGTCGACCCTGGTGAACATTGTCTGTAAAAAAGACACGACACCTCTAAAGGTCACGTCGGTCAAACTGTCCTATACGGCCAAGGGTAAGCAGTGCCCGAAGGACCTGACAATCGTAAAGCGCATTGAAACCAACCGACCCGGTAAAGTGACTTATCGCCGCGAACGCCAGGGCGGCCAGCCTTCGGCATGGATTACGGTCCAGACGAAAAAATCCGGTGGCAAGTTTGTCTACATCAAGAAGGAAACCCAGGAAGTCGGCCACGTGGATCAGACACGCCGGATCAAGATTAAAGGCGGTCCCGCATCGAAATGGGTGAACGTCAAAGTCAATTGCGCAAAATTCAAGGTCGTCAAAGCAACCTACAGCTACAAGCTTGGCAAGGGCGGATCATGCCCCCGCAACATCACGCTCACCAAAATGTTTGAAACCAACCAGAAGGGCTCGTTTTTCTATCGTCGTGAACGCCAGGGCGGTCAGCCTTCCGGCTGGATCAAGGCAACGGCGAAAAAAGTTGGAAACAAATATGTCGCCAAAATTGTTGAGAAGCAAAAGGTCGGTGACCTGGACCAAATACGACGCGTCAAAGTCAAGAACGGTCCGGCATCCAAGTGGGTCCACATGAAAAACGACTGCAGCCCGATGAAAGTGACGCAGGTCCAGCTGGGTATCAAGGTCTCCAAAGGTAACAGCTGCAAAAAAACAGCAACTTTCACATCCTGGGTCTTTGGTGACAAGGCAGGCTGGACAAAAGTTCGGTATCGCCGGGCCGGTGGCGGCAAGAGCGCCTGGTATCTGGTGAAATTGCACAAAGGTTCCGGTGGTGTCTATCTCGGATCGCACACACAGAAGCAGACCTTCACCAAACCGGCAAACACCAAGTACATGGTGGAAGTCCAGGGTCACCCGAAAATCAGTAAATGGATCCCGCTTAAAATCAGCTGCCCGACCGGACCTGGGAACGTCAAGCTAAAGACCAAGAAACCTAACAATGCGTCGAAAGCGAAAGTGAAAACGTTCAAACTCGGTCAAAAAAACAAACCCCGGCAGCGACTGGTACGCAACTAATCCGGTGCGTAGAATGTACCAAAGACCTGAAACTCCGATGGAACCACAAAAAAGCAATGTCATGAGGATTGGGTCCGGGAAACACCGGAAATAAGGAAAATCAAGGGGACCCCAGACCGGGGTCCCCTTTTTTGTGCACCTTCTGCAGGCGAGACTTGGATCAGGGATCAGTCAAGGAATTCCCGGCCGGAATGCCCGGTTTGAGGTACAAGCGGCCAGAGGATTGGGAATCCGTTTAAAATTCCGGGATCAATTTGCCGTCGGCTGGCCGCAACTCCGCCGCATTTTTTTTACATTTCCTCGTAACTTAATATATGAATGTACAAACATTTTTGAGTTTCAGTCAGTCGAAGCGCCGTCGAGGACAGGCGCAGGGTCGTGGGGCGTAAATTGTTTTGTTGGTAATCGTACAATCGTTGATGACCGCGTTCGTCGCCCGGGCCCGCCCCGAGAGGCCGAACGCCAGTGGTTGCGCTTATCCCCACCTGGGGCAACCGGCCTATGCTGTCGCCCCTGTCAATGAGTTGGTGAACAGCAAAGAAATGGTCGCGGGCTTCACGCTTAAAAATCTCGTCAGGATTATCGCTGTACTTGGGCTGCTGGTCAGCCTGGCGGCCTGCGGCACACCCCAATTCCGAACCGTCGTACCCGCTAATCTTGTGAATGCCGCCGTGGTTCCGGGGCTCGCGGACAAAACCATTCGCATATGGGGAGATCAGCCGCCGAAAGACCTCGGCGACCAGGTTAAGGAAATCCGTGACCAGCGGAACCGGGCCAGAGCCAGTGGCATCAGTCAGAAAGGGATCGATGATTTTCTCGTCCTTTCCGGCGGTGGCGCCGACGGTGCTTTCGGCGCCGGTCTCCTGAACGGCTGGACAAAAAACGGTACACGACCCAACTTCGGAATTGTCACAGGTGTGAGTACCGGTGCTCTGATTGCGCCCTTTGCGTTCCTGGGGCCCAAATATGATGCCACCCTAAAAGAGATTTTCACCGAGCACGATACCGACGATATCCTGCAGCCCAAATTCATTGCCGGTATTATTGGCGGGGCGGCGGCTGTGACAAGTTCCGCTCCCATTGCCAATCTCATCTCGAAATACATCACCCGCTCCGTATTGAGAAAAATTGCCCTCGAACACAATCGCGGCCGTCGTCTGCTTATTGGAACGACCAATCTCGATGCTCAGAGATCCGTCATATGGGATATGGGTCGTATCGCAGCCGCTGACTCGGAAGAAGCTCTGCGGCTCTTCCACAAAATAATTCTGGCCTCGGTTTCAATCCCCGGCATTTTCCCTCCCGTCCTCATCGACGTAACGGTCAAAGGCAAGGCGCGCCAGGAAATGCATGTGGATGGCGGTACAACGGACAATGTCATTTTCGTTCCGGTGCAGACAAACCTCCTGGTCCTGTCCCGGCAGATTTCGCCGCGTCCCCGTCACCGGCTGTTCATTATCGTCAATTCACACACCAATCCCGAATGGGAAAATGTCAAACCGACAACAGTCGAAATTGCAGCCCGCTCAATTTCAACCCTGATCAAGCAGCACACCATCGGCGATTTGCGCAAGCTCTACGACTTTTCAAGGAAAAACAAGATTCAGTATAAACTCGCGACCATACCCTCAAGCTTTGAGCAGGAGAGCGACGAGCCCTTTGATCGTAAATATATGCGCGCCCTCTTCAAGTTAGGGGCAGAGCTGGGCGCGGTGGGTTATCGCTGGAGAAGCAAGCCGCCGAATGAATGACCGCATCATCATTCAGCACATTGGCATTGTGGTCACAAGTAGAGAATTGAAACGTCAATCATGCGTACTTTGTGGTTTCTGATAGGATTCCTGACGGCCTGCCTGCTATGGATGGGGCTTCTGATCCTCGCCGGTGACGATTGGCTGCGGGCCATTCTGACCGCTGTTTAAATTCCTTCCAAGGGACTGTGCTCCCGGGTTGTTTCCGGCATTCTGACCCTGGTCGATCTCCAGACAGGGACCATTTCCGCTGTTCATTCGCCAATTTCTCCCACTTCTCTGTGGCACTGTCCCAAATTGCGACAGTGGGTTTCAGTCCTGTTACCATTTTGGAAAAATGAAATTGAAAATGAACATGCGTTAACCGGTTTTTTCGATCCCTCGGTTAGGTTCGGCGCTGCAAAAACGAAAAACAATTACAATTTTAATAAATTTCCGCACATAGGAATCCCGCCAAGAGGACAAGCCGCGGAAACGATCGAACAGGGATCTTACGAGACTATGGACGCACCACAATTAAAATTTGCCGGCAATGATCTGATCCATGCCAAGGTTGTTGCAGGAACAGTCATCGCCAATGCCGTGATTGACCTTCCCGAGGGAACAGAAATCAAATTCGCGCTGGCGGACAATGCCGGCGGAGCCTATGGCATCAACGCGGCAGGCCAGATCTTCGTGGTCGACGACCTCAACACAGAGGTGCCGCGCCTCGACACTCTTAAAATTGTGGCGAAGGATTCCGACGGCAATTCCTATGAGCATACATTGAGCGTACAGTTTGGCACGGGGCAAGCCGAAATCCTGACGGGTACGGCACACCAGAATATTGTGTACGGCATGGGCGGCGGAGATGAAATCCGTGGCGGTGACAATGATGACAGCCTGTATGCCGGTGTCGCAGGCGAAGCCGCCGGTGAGCCCCAGGGAATTGACGGTGTCGCCATTGATGGCGTGGATGCCGATGACGAGCCGAAAGGTGCGGTAATTCACGGGCGTGGCGGCGATGATCAGATCGTCGGCGGCGAGGGTGCCGATGATCTCCGGGGCCAAAAGGGTGACGATGCCATTTTCGGCGGTGAAGGCGGTGACCTCCTAAAAGGCGGCGCCGGAAACGACACGCTCTTTGGCGGCGAAGGTGACGACACCTTGAGGGGCGGTCGCGGAACCGATCATCTCTATGGCGAGAACGGCAACGATAAACTCTATGGCGGCCGTGATACGGACCATTTGTTCGGTGGCGCCGGTGACGACCTGCTCCATGGCGGCCGCGACAACGACTTTCTCTATGGTCACGACGGCAACGATCTTCTCAGGGGCGGGGCCGGTGATGATCAGCTCTACGGGGAAGACGGTGATGACCGTCTCGTCGGTAATCACGGTAATGATGAGCTTTATGGCGGCCTGGGTAATGATCGACTAGGTGGCGGCGCCGACAATGACCGGCTCTTCGGCGAGGATGGTGATGACCGTCTCGGCGGCGGCAAGGGCATGGACGAGCTCTTCGGTGGCAGCGGCAATGACTGGCTCGGCGGCGGTGCCGACAATGACAAACTTTATGGCGAGGATGGCGACGATCGCCTCCATGGTGGTAAAGGCGAAGGTGAACTGTTCGGCGGCGACGGCAATGACCGGCTCGGCGGTGGCCAGGGCAACGACCACCTCTACGGCTATTTCGGCAATGACCGCCTTGGCGGCGGGGCCGGCGACGACAAGCTTTATGGTGAAGACGGCGATGACCGCCTGAACGGGGGCGCCGGCCAGGATGAACTCTTTGGCGGCAATGGCGACGACCGTCTCATGGGCAGTTCCGGCGAGGACCATCTCTACGGCTGGGACGGCAACGACCGTCTCTACGGCGGCAGCGAGGCTGATTTCCTGTTCGGTGAGAACGGAGACGACATCATGAATGGCGGCACTGGGGCCGATCACCTGTTCGCAGGCGAAGGCAATGACCGGCTTTCAGGGGGCGCCGATGACGATAAACTCTTCGGTTTCGACGGCAATGACGTGCTGAAAGGCAATACCGGCAACGATCATCTCTATGGGGAAAACGGCGATGACCTCTTCATCTATTTCGCCGGTGACGGCTCCGACCATGTCGACGGCGGCTATGGCGCCGACTGGACCGACAGTCTCGCCCTTAAAGCCGGTGTCAGCATCACCGGTTTGACCCTGGAACAGGGAGCTGTGGCTTCCCAGGGCGACAACTGGGTCAATCTTACCCAGGATTCTCATGGTACGATCGAGCTCAGCGACGGCAATACGATCGAATTCGACAATCTCGAACAAATCTCCTGGTCCGGAAGCGAACCGGTCTAGGCGAAAAAATTCCCTTTGTCCGGGGGTATTTCGGTACTCCCGGCAAGCCGGAAACGAGAGAGAACGAGTGAGAACGTCGTTCTCAAATTATCCCCGAAATCGGGTATTTAGCGCTGAAATTTAGGAAATTGGAAACAAGTTTCCCTTATTTTGGAATCGGTAAATCCAGGTAGGGATTTGTTAACGTTCCGGGGTGGTTCTCCGGCACGAACAAGCGGTGTGGAATCCGGGGCCCCGAAAGG
Organism: Hyphomicrobiales bacterium; assembly: GCA_028279265.1. Lineage (GTDB taxonomy): Bacteria > Pseudomonadota > Alphaproteobacteria > Rhizobiales > CAYWUX01 > JANQOC01. The sequence goes on along the minus strand of JANQOC010000437.1, from coordinate 355 downwards.
CTCCGAACGAGGGTGGAGTACGACTGGCGACAGTCGTTTTTGTCATGGCGTCTTCCCAAGCAAAAGAACTAACGGCGACGCGTCCCCAAGCGCCTGGCGACGATGCTGAGCCGGATGCCGCTGCTGCAAAACCCGCCGCAAAACCTGCCGCCAAGGGTAAATCGGCGCCAAAGAAAAAGACGCCCGCAAAGTCCCCCCGGAAATCCGGTTCCACAACAAAATCCGGCACACGTAAACCCGCAGTCAAGAAAACGACCGAAGCCGGAAAAACACCGGCGCGATCCCGAAAAACAAGCCGTTCCAAAGACGCTGCTGCGACGAAGGCATCGCCAACAAAAACCAGGGCCAGGACCGG